>CAYPDO010000007.1:0-33084 GCA_964409495.1 uncultured Bordetella sp. | reverse complement strand
ACTACACGCGCATCTGGGCCAGCGCGGCGCAGCCACCCAGGCCGATGCCGTGCGCGCTGGGCGTGACCGACATGGGCTGGGAAATCCACCCCCAGGGCCTGCACGAGCTGCTCACCGGCCTGCACCGCGAGTACCGGCTGCCGCCGATCTACATCACCGAGAACGGCATGGCGCATGCCGAGCGCCTGCACGACGGGCAGGTGGAAGACGCGCCGCGCATCGACTACGTGCGCCGCCACCTGGAAGCGCTGGCGGCGGCGCGCGCCGACGGCGTGGACGTGCGCGGCTACTTCTACTGGAGCCTGATGGACAACTACGAGTGGGATTCGGGCTACGACAAGCGCTTCGGCCTGGTCTATGTCGACTACCCGACGCAGCAGCGCATCCCGAAGGCCAGCGCCCGGTGGTACCGCGACACCATCCAGGCGCTGCGCGCAGCGCAGGGGGGCGCGCATGGCTGACCTGGAGATCCGCGGCGTGCGCAAGCGCTTTGCCGCGACGCCCGTGCTGCACGGCATCGACCTGCAGGTCCGCGATGGCGAGTTCATGGTCTTCGTCGGGCCGTCAGGCTGCGGCAAATCGACGATGCTGCGCCTGATTGCCGGGCTCGAGGACACCAGCGACGGCGACATCCTGATCGGCGGGCGCTCGGTCACCGCGCTGGCCGCCGCCGACCGCGGCGTGGCCATGGTGTTCCAGAGTTATGCGCTCTACCCGCACATGACGGTGGCCGAGAACCTGGGCTTCGCACTCAAGATGTCCGGCATGCCCAAGGCCGAGGTCGCGGCGCAGGTCGGCCGCGTCGCCGAAGTGCTGCAGATCACCGCGCTGCTGGACCGCAAGCCCAAGGCGCTGTCCGGCGGCCAGCGGCAGCGTGTGGCGATCGGCCGCGCGATCGTGCGCCGGCCGCAGGTGTTCCTGTTCGACGAGCCGCTGTCCAACCTGGACGCTGCGCTGCGCGTGCAAATGCGCATCGAGCTCGCCCGCCTGCACCAGGAGCTGGGCACCACGATGGTCTACGTCACGCACGACCAGGTCGAGGCGATGACGCTGGGCCAGCGCATTGCCGTGTTCAACGCCGGCCGGCTGGAACAGGTGGGCGCGCCGCTGGAGCTGTTCGGCAAGCCCGGCAACCGCTTCGTGGCCGGCTTCCTGGGCTCGCCCCGCATGAACTTTCTCGAGGCCCAGGCCATCGGCCGCCACGGCGCGCAAACGCGGCTGCGCACCGGCGGCGGCGAGCTGAATGTGGCGCAGGCCGTGCAGGGCGCCTGCGTGCTGGGCGTGCGGCCGGAAGACCTGCGCATCGTGCCCGCGGGCGAAGGCCTGGCTGCGCGCGTAGATCTTGTCGAGCATCTGGGCGACCTGGTGATCGCCTACGCCACGCTGGTCGGCAGTGCCGAGTCGCTGGCGATCAAGCAGCTACCCGGCCATCCGCCGCCGTCCATGGGGTCGATGGTGGGCCTGCAGCCCGACGCGTCGCGCCTGCACCTGTTCGACGCCGATGGCCGCTGCCTGCACTGAACTGCCTTCGCCCGGGCGGCGGCGCCTGGTCACCGGCGCGCTGGCGGCCACGCTGTCCGGCTGCGCGGTGCCGCGGCACGACGGGCCGGTGCTGGAAGACTTTCCGCTGCCACCGGGCGGACCGCCGGTGCCTGCCAGCGCGGCAGTGCGTGCCACGGCGGCGCGCTTTGGCCGCGGCATCAACTTCGGCAACATGCTCGACGCGCCGCGGGAAGGCGACTGGGGCCTGCGTGTCGAGGACCGATTCATCGAGCTGGTGGGCGAGGGCGGCCTCACAACGGCCGTGCGGCTGCCCGTGCGCTGGAGCAACCACGCCACGCCCGATGCCGCCGCCCGCATCGCGCCGGCGTTCCTCAGCCGTGTCGAGCAGGTGGTTGACCGCCTGCTGGGCCGCGGCTGCACCGTGGTGCTGAACATGCACCACTACCGCCAGCTCGACGGCGACCCGCCCGACCCCGGCGAGCGTCGGGTCGATCCGGCGGTGGTGCAGGTGCGGCTGCTGTCGATCTGGCGCCAGCTTTCCGAGCACTTCGCGTCGCGGCCGCCGCAGCTGGTGTTCGAGATCTACAACGAGCCGCACGGCGCGCTGGAGCCGCACTGGAACAGCCTGTTCGCGCGTGCGCTGGGCGTGGTGCGCCGCGCCAACCCCACCCGCGCCGTGGTTGCCGGGCCGGTGCACTGGAACGCGGCCACGCACCTCGACCGCCTGGAGCTGCCGCCCGACCCGAACCTGATCGTCACGGTTCACCACTATGAACCCTTCGACTTCACGCACCAGGGCGCCGAGTGGATCCGGCCGCCGCTGCCCACCGGCCTGGATTGCTGCAACGACGCGCAGCAGCGGGCCATCGAGGCACCGCTGGCGCTGGCGGCCGACGACATGCGCCGCCGCGGCCTTCCGGTGTTCGTGGGGGAGTTCGGCGCCTATGGCATGGCGCCGGCTGCGGCGCGGCTGCGCTACCTGCGGCGGATGCGCGACGCGATGGCGCGGCACGGCCTGCCCTGGTTCTACTGGGAGCTGGCGGCCGGCTTCGGCGTGTACGACCCGGTGACCGGGCGCCTGCGCGAGCCGCTGCGCGAGGCCTTGTTCGGCGCGTGAGGGTGTGGCGGGGGGCAGAATGAATCGCGCACCCCCGCCCCACCATGCCCCAGACACGTCATCGGTCCAGAGTCTCCTTTGCGGCGCCGGCCACCGAGCCGCCGGCAGCCAGCGGCCAGCAACTGCTGCGGCACATCAACCGCGTGCGGCTGCTGCGGCTGCTGCGCGACACGCCCGGCCTGTCGCGTGCGCAACTGGCCGACCGCAGCGGGCTGACCCGATCCACCGTCAGCCTGCTGACGCAGCACCTGATCGACGAAGGCTGGCTGGCCGAAGACGCCGCCGAGGCCACCGGCGCGCTGGGCCGCCGGCCCACGCCGCTGCGCCTGGACGGCAGGCGCTTCGCGCTCGTCGGCGCCGAGCTGGCGCCGGACATGTTGCGCGTGATCGCCGCCTCGGTGCGCGGCGAGCTGCTGCATGCCGACGAGCAGCCCTTGCGCTCGCGCGAGGCCCATGCCGCGTGTGCGCAGCTTGCCTCGATGGTGGTCGCCATGGTGCAGCGGGCGCAGCGCCAGCTCGACCGGCAGGTGCTCGGCATCGGCGTGGGGCTGCCCGGCGCCGTCACGGCCCACGGCATGTTGCGCGTGGCCCCGAACTTCGGGTGGCGCGATGTGCCCGCGGCCGCGTCGGTGCGGGCGGCGCTCGGTGCGGCCGGCGCGGGCGAGCTGCCGGTGCTGGCGCAGAACGAAGCCGACCTCGCGGCCATCGGCGAAATGGAATTCGGCCCGCGGCCGATCGGCAGCCCCCTGGTGTATGTGTCCTGCGGCATCGGCCTGGGGTCGGGCATCGTCGTGGACGACAGCCTGTTCACCGGTGCCAGCGGCGCGGCTGGGGAGCTTGGCCACGTCACGCTGCGGCCAGGCGGGCGCGCCTGCTCCTGCGGGCGGCGCGGCTGCGCCGAAGCCTATGTGGGACTGCGCGCGCTGGCCGCGCAGGCGATGGGCACCGATGCGGACAGCGAGGTCGACCAGGCCGCCCTGCGCGGGCTGCTGGCGCAGCGCGAGCCCGCCGCGATCACGGCATTTGCCGAGGCCGGGCACGACCTGGGCGTGCTGCTGCACAACGTGTGGGCGATGTTCGACCCGCAGCTCATCGTGCTGGGCGGCGAAACCGTTGCGCTGGGCGGGGCCGACCTGGTCGAGCCGGCGCGCCAGGTGCTGGCCGATGCCGCGGCGCGCACCGGCTGGACCCCGCCGGTGCTGCGTGTCACGCGCTTCGGCGAGCGCGCCGTGGCCATGGGTGGCGCCGCCCTCGTGCTGCGCCGCCTGCTGCAGGTGCACGCGCCGGCCGACGGCACAGCCGAGAAATTGTTTTCAGAGTTCTGACCAGGCCGGCGCTGCACAGGCATGTGCAGGCGGCGACCGGCCGCCGCAGCCCATGCGCACGGTGTTGTTCGGGCTTCTCCCAGGGTGAAAGCCGCTATGGATCGGCGTTAACCCTGTTTAGTTCGATCACAACACAAAATATGATTCGGTGCATTCGCGAAATGCGCGAACAAGAATCCGCCGAACGAGAAATCGTTTTCAGACTGACGCCTCCACCTCGGCACCGGGGTCTGGAGGCCGGCCGGCAGGACGGCGGGGCGTTCCACCGCTCCCGATGGTGCAGAGGTGACCTTGAGTTCGGTCCAGCGCAATAGAGGAGACACATGAAGAACCCGACCCTGCGGGCACGACGCTCGCGCAATTCAACGTGGCCCCGGCTCACGCCGGCCGCTGCCGCCAGCGCAGCCCTGCTCACCTTGGGCATGCCGGGCGCCTGGGCGCAGCAGGCGCCCGCCGACAACGCGCAGACGGTCACCGTGACAGGTATCCGGCGCGCGCTGGACACATCACTCACCCTCAAGCGCGATTCGCGGGGCCTGGTCGATGGCATCGTGGCCGAGGACATCGGCAAGTTCCCGGACACCAACCTCGCCGAGTCGATGCAGCGCGTGTCGGGTGTGTCGATCGACCGCAACCCGGCCGGTGAAGGCTCCAAGGTCACGGTGCGCGGCGTGGGTCCGGATGCCAACCTGGTGCTGCTCAATGGCCGGCAGATGCCGACCTCGGTGATCAGCAACGAGAACGGCGGCGCCAACGGCTCGCGCGCCTTCGACTTCGCCAACCTGTCCTCCGACTCGATCTCGGCGCTGGAGGTGTACAAGACCTCGCGCGCCTCGGCGCCCACCGGCGGCATCGGCGCCACGGTGAATGTGCGCACCGCGCGCCCGCTGGATCTGAAGATCACCACCGCGGCCTTCGGCCTGAAGTTCAACCACGACACCTCGAACGGGCGCCTGCCCGACAGCTTCCAGGGCAGCAACCTGACGCCGGAACTGTCGGGCATCTACAGCACGACCCTGGCCAACGGCACCATCGGCATCGCCGTCAGCGGCAGCTACTCCAAGCGCGACTCGGGGTCCAACAAGGCCTACACGCAAAACGGTTGGCGCACCTTCAACACCAGCCAGTCCGCCGAGGCCGGCGACTGGGGTGCGGTGCCCCGCGCACCCGCCACCGGCCCTGACCCGATCACCAACCGGCCCACCGGCAGCACGCTGTACTCGACCTCGGTGGACCTGCGCTACTCGGTGACGGCGCTGGAGCGCACACGCAGCAACGGCCAGGCCGTGCTGCAGTTCGCGCCCAACAAGGATCTGAAGTTCACGCTCGACTTCACCGCCGCCGACAACACCATCAACAAGAAGAACGCCGAGAACTCCAGCTGGTTCAACTTCGCGTTCGGCCCCACCACCTTCACCACCGGCGGTCCGGTGGTGTCGCCGGTGACGCAGACCGCGCTGTTCCCCACCGGCGACCACGACTACGCGGTCAACAACGGGGTCTATGGCGAGAAGTCGCAGCTGCGCTCGACAGGCTTCAACACCGAGTGGAAGATCAGCAGCGCGCTCAAGGCCGAGCTGGACGTGCACCACTCGAACTCGGTCACCAAGCCCAACAGCCCCTACGGCACCTACTCGCTGATGGACCTGGCGCTGTTCAACCAGGGCAATGCGGTCGCCTACTACGACCAGAAGTTCCCGGTGCTGAGCCTGCCGACGACGCGGTACGACCGCAACAAGCTGCTGCTGACCGGCTCGCAGTTCGTCAGCAACCTGAGCGACCAGACCGTCGACCAGGTGCAGTCGAGCCTGAAGTGGAAGTTCGACGACGACAATACGCTGATCGCAGGCCTCGGCTTCACGCGAACCAAGGACCGGCGCGCCAGCTACAACAACCAGAACAACGACTGGGGTGGCCTGGGTGTGCAGGGCGACTACGCCGGTGTGCCGGTGCAGATCGGGCACCTGCCGAGCTACTTCGGCCAGATCCCGGGCTCGAACGATCCGCGTCAGTTCCAGGAGTTCTACCTGTTCGACTTCAACACGCTGCGCCAGCGCTCGATCGACGTGCTGATGGGGCTGCGCGGCGTCACGCGGGAACAGGCCGAGGCCTACTTCCGCGCCGGCGCCGACTACACGCGCGGCAACGACTGGCGCACGAAGGAGAACTCGCAGTCGCTGTTCCTGCAGTGGGATCGCGCGTTCGAGAACTCCAACCTGTCGGTCGGCCTGCGCTACGAGCGCACCCAGGTCGATTCGTCGTCGCAGGTGGTGACACGCACGGGCGGCGCCTGGATCTCGCAGAACGAGATCGAGGTCCGGCAAGGCCCGATCACCTTCGGCAACGCGTCCGGCAAGTACTCCTACGTGCTGCCGTCGATCGACTGGGACATGGACCTGACATCGAAGCTGAAGGTGCGCGCGTCGTACGGCGAGAACATCGGCCGGCCGGGCTTCGAGTCGCTGCTGGGCGGCGTGAACTTCGACAACACGGCCCAGGCCGGCGGCGGCGCGGGCACCACCGGCAACCCGGCGCTCAAGCCGCTGCGGTCGAAGAACCTCGATTTCTCGCTGGAGTACTACTACGCCAAGTCCAGCTATGTCTCCGCGTCGGTGTTCTACAAGAAGATCGAGAACTTCATCGGCACCTCCAGCAAGTTCATCACCTTGCCCGGCGTCACCACGCCGATCGGCGGCGCCTACTACCAGGCGGGCCTGGCGGCGTGCGGCGGCAACACGCAGCCGCTGTGCATACGGCAGTTCATCTTCACGAACTTCGCCGGGCAGCCGGGGGTGAACCAGACCGGTACCAACCCGTCGGGTGAAATCCTCGGCAGCATCAACGGGCTGCCGAGCGACCCGCTGCTGCAGTTCCGCGTGACCACGCCGTCCAACGAGAAGGGCGACAACATCAAGGGCCTGGAGCTGAACTTCCAGCACATGTTTGCCGGCACCGGCTTCGGCCTCGCGGGCAACTACACCTTGGCGCGCTCGGGGCTGAAGTACAACAACTCCAGTCTGGCCACCCAGGCGGCGCTGCTGGGCGTCAGCGACTCGGCCAACCTGGTGGGCTTCTACGAGTCGGACACCTGGTCGGCGCGCCTGGCCTACAACTGGCGCGGCGAATTCCTGTCGGCCAAGACCGATGGTGCCGGCAACAACCCGGTCTACACCGAGCCCTACGGCCAGTTCGACCTGGCGGTCAGCTACAGGCTCGGCAAGAACCTCACGCTGCAGGCCGACATCATCAACCTGAACGACGGCTACATCCGCAAGCACGGGCGCACGAACGAGGCCCTGCAGGAGGTGACGCAGACCGGCCGCCGCTACATGCTGGGCGCGCGCTACCTGTTCTGACAGGGCGGGGTGCTGGCGCACCGTGCCGCACGGTGCGCCACCCAAGGTTTTCTCTGGCCCCGCGGTGGTGGCGGGGCCGCCAGAATCGGCCCGGATCCTTCTGGTGATGGGCCGGTTTGTCATTCCGGCGGCGGTGAACGGCGATGGCGCAGCGTGTGCGTGATGTGGTGATCCTGGGCGGGGGTTCTGCCGGCTGGCTCGTGGCCGCCGTGCTGGCCGCCGAGTGGGGCAGCGACGGCCCGGATGCGCTGCGCATCACGCTGATCGAATCGCCCGACGTGCCGATCATCGGCGTCGGCGAGGGCACCTGGCCCAGCATGCGCGCCACCTTGCGCCGCATCGGCCTCGACGAGACCGATCTGGTGCGTGAATGCGATGCCGCGTTCAAGCAGGGCTCGTGCTTTCGCGGCTGGATCGACGGCAGGCCGGGCGAGCGCTACTACCACCCGTTCATGTTGCCGGTCGGCCATGGCGAGGCCGATCCGGCTGCCGGCTGGCTGGCCGATGCGCCGGGCCAGCCATTCGCCGATTGCGTGGCGGTGCAGCCGGCGCTGTGCGAGGCCGGCCTGGCGCCCAAGCAGGTCGTCACGCCGGGCTTTGGCGCGGTGGTCAACTACGGCTACCACGTTGACGCCGTGAAGCTGGGCCTGCTGCTGCGCCGCCATGCGACGCACAAGCTCGGCGTGCGCCACATCGCCGACCGCGTGCTGCAGGTGCTGCCGCAGCCCGACGGCGACATCGCGGCGCTGCGCACCGCGGCGCACGGCGACCTGAGCGGCGATCTGTTCATCGACTGCTCGGGCATGGCCTCGCTGCTGCTGGGCGGACATTTCGGCGTGCCGCTGACGAGCCTGCGCGACGTGCTGTTCAACGACAGCGCGCTGGCGGTGCAGGTGGCCCATGCACGGCCCGATGCGCCGCTGGCCTGCGCCACCGTTGCCACCGCCTGCGCCCACGGCTGGACCTGGGACATCGCCCTGCCGCAGCGGCGCGGCGTGGGCCTGGTCTATGCCAGCGCGCACACCGACGACGTGGCCGCCGAGCGCGCGCTGCAGGCCTATCTGGACAGCCACGCGGCGGGCGGCGACATCGTTGCCGCGCCGCGGCGCATCCGTTTCGAGCCCGGTCACCGCGAGCGGTTCTGGCACCGCAACTGCGTGGCCGTGGGCATGGCCGCGGGCTTCATCGAGCCGCTGGAAGCCTCGGCGCTGGCGCTGGTGGAGTTGTCGGCGGCGATGATCCGTGACGAGCTGCCCGCCACGCGGGCGCAGATGGATCTGGTGGCGCGCCGCTTCAACGAGAGCTTTGGCTACCGCTGGGCACGCATCGTCGACTTCCTGAAGCTGCACTACGTGCTGAGCCGGCGCGACGACAGCGACTACTGGCGTGCGCACCGCGCGCCGGCATCGATGCCGCCATCGCTGGCCGAGCTGCTGCAGCTGTGGCAGCACCGTGTGCCATCGCGCCACGACCTGAACCGCCATGACGAGGTGTTTCCCGTTGCCAGCTACCAGTACGTGCTGTACGGCATGGGCTTTCGCCCGCAGCGCCAGCGCGCGCTGCAGGGCGAGGCCCTGGCGCAGGCCCGCGCCAGCCTGCGCGAGGCCGAACGCAGCACGCGCCGCCTGCTCGGCGGGCTGCCGCGCCACCGCGACCTGATCGACCACATCCGCCAGCATGGCCTGGCAGCGACCTGAAAGAAGCTTCCGTGCTCGAACTGCTCAACAACATCCAGCACCAGGACCTGCGCGTCGTCACGCGGCGCGGTGAACCTTGGGGCGACGGCGTGATGTCCTGCCCCGTGATCGCCGACGAGTTCCGCGCGCTGCAGGCGCACTACCCGGTGCTGTTCCAGCCCGACGGCGACGGCAGCTTCGTGCCGGTGGCGCTGTTCGGCCTGGTCGAGGGCGAGAACCTGTTCCTCGACGGCGAGCGCTGGGACGCCGACTACATCCCGCTGTCGATGCGCCGCATGCCGTTCTCGATCGGCGTGGACGGTGACGAGCTGCGCATGATGGTCGACGCCGCCAGCCCGCGCCTGACGCGGGGGGCCGATGGCGAGGCGCTGTTCCTGCCCCATGGCGGCATGACCGATTACCTGGCGCACAGCAACGACGTGCTGCGCACGCTGCACGAGGGTTTCCAGGCGCTGCCGGAGTTCGTGCAGGCGCTGGTGGGCCATGAACTGCTGGAAGCGGTGACGCTGGACATCGAGCGGCCCGACGGCACGCATGGCCAGCTGCGCGGCCTGTACATGATCCATGAAGAGCGCCTGGCGGCGCTGGATGCCGGCACGATCGGCCTGCTGCACCAGGCCGACTACCTGCAGCCGATCTACATGGCGATCGCCTCGCTGTCGAATCTGCCGCGGCTGATCCGGCTGCACCTGGCGCGTGAAGGCGGATGACCGCGCCCGGTGTCGCCGCTGGCCTTGTTGACGGCGCCGAAAGGCCGGCTGGCCTGACGGCCGACGCAGCGGCCAACGCGCTGGCCGACGCGCTGGCCGGCGACCAGCCCATGCTGCTGCCGGGCCTGGTGGCGCACTGGCCGCTGGTGCAGGCGGCCCGCCGCTCGGACACCGCGTTCTGCGAGCAGTTGCGCGCCCATGGCGCCGACCGGCGCGTCGGCCTGTGGCGCGGCGCGCCGGCGATCGGCGGACGCTTCTTCTACAACGAGCGCTTCGACGGCTTCAACTTCGAGCGCGAGATCGGTCGCTTCGGCGACCTGCTGGATGAACTGCTGGCCTGCGCCGACAACCCCGCGCCACCGGCCCTGTACCTGGGCTCCACCGAGCTCGACGGCACCCTGCCCGGGCTGCGTGAAGGGCATGACCTGCCGGCGCTGCGCGCTCACCAGCCGCAGGTGAGCCTGTGGCTGGGCAACCGCGCGCGCGTGGCAACGCACTTCGATCTGCCCGACAACGTGGCCTGTGTGGTGGCCGGGCGGCGCCGCTTCACGCTGTTCCCGCCCGAGCAGGTGGCCAACCTCTACATCGGTCCGCTGGACCTCACGCCCGCAGGCCAGCCGATCAGCCTGGTCGACACCTCGGCGCCCGAGCTGCAGCGCTATCCGCGCTACGCCCAGGCGCTGGCCGCGGCGCGCGTCTTCGAGCTGTCGCCCGGCGACGCCCTGTTCATTCCCAGCACGTGGTGGCACGGTGTCGAGAGCCTGGCCCCGCTGAACGCGCTGATCAACTTCTGGTGGCGCGCCACGCCGCCGCACATGGACACGCCGCTGAACACGCTGCTGCTGGCGCTGATGTCGGTGCGCGACCTTCCACCCGCGCAGCGCCGGGCCTGGCGCGCGCTGTTCAACCACTTCGTGTTCGATGCCGACGACGACACCGCGGCGCATGTGCCGCCGCATGCGCGCGGCGTGCTGGCGCCGATGGACCACCTGGCCGCGCGCCAGCTGCGCGCCTTTCTGCTGAACCGACTGAACCGCTGAGGTCGCCCCCATCATGCAAGCGCTGCTTCCCACGCCCATCCGCCGCATCGTGATCGCCGGCGGCGGCACCGCCGGCTGGATGGCGGCCGCGTGCCTGGCCAAGTGCCTGGGCCGGCAATACGAGATCCGCCTGGTCGAATCGGAAGAGATCGGCACCATCGGCGTCGGCGAGGCAACGATCCCGACGCTGCACTTCCTGCACGAGATCCTCGACATCGACGAGGCCGAGTTCATCCGCGCCACCCAGGCCACCTTCAAGCTGGGCATCCGCTTCGAGCACTGGCGCAACGTCGACGAGCACTACATCCACTCGTTCGGCCGCACCGGCAAGCCGCACTGGACGGCCGGCTTCCAGCACTTCTGGCTGGAAGGCCGGAAGCGCGGCCTGGCCAGCGACTACGGCGACTACTGCTTCGAGCTGCGCGCCGCGCAGGAGAACCGCTTCGAGGCGCTGCGCGACGGCGCCATCAACTACGCCTATCACCTGGACGCCACGCTGTACGGCCGCTGGCTGCGCACCTACGCCGAGCAGCTGGGCGTGCAGCGCATCGAAGGCAAGATCGCCCAGGTGCACACCGACCCCGCCAGCGGCGCGCTGACCGGGCTGACGCTGGCGCGCGGCGAACGCGTCGACGGCGAGTTCTTCATCGATTGCACCGGCATGGGCGCGCTGCTGCTCGGCCAGACGCTGGGCGTGGGCTACGAGAGCTGGGCGCAGTGGCTGCCCTGCGACAGCGCGATTGCGGTGCAGACCACCTCGGTGGGCGAGCCCCTGCCGTACACGCGCTCGATCGCCCACCCGTGGGGCTGGCAGTGGCGCATTCCGCTGCAGCACCGCGTTGGCAACGGGCTGGTCTACGCCAGCCGGCATGTGGGCGACGACGAGGCGCGCGCCACGCTGCTGGCCAATGTGCAGGGCACGGTGCTGCGCCAGCCGCGCGTGATCCGCTTCACCCCGGGCCAGCGGCGCGAGGTGTGGAAGCTCAACTGCGTGGCCCTGGGCCTGTCCAGCGGCTTTCTCGAGCCGCTGGAATCCACCAGCATCCACCTGATCCAGAAGGGCCTGACACGGCTGGTGCAGATGTTTCCGAGCGACGGCATCTTCCAGACCGACATCGACGAATACAACCGCCAGACGCAGGTGGCCATCGAGGGCATCCGCGACTTCATCATCCTGCACTACCACGTCACCAACCGCACGGATTCGCCGATGTGGCGCGCCTGCCGCGAGATGGCGGTGCCCGAGTCGCTGCGTCACCGCATCCAGATGTTCCGCGACACGGCACGGGTGAACATCTCGGCCGACGAACTGTTCGCCGAGAACTCCTGGGTGCAGGTGATGATGGGCCAGGGCATCGTGCCGGCGTCGCACCATCCGATCACGCGCCAGATGGACGACCGCGCGCTGGGTGCCTTCCTGGCCGAAATCCGCAAGGACGTGGCGCGCCGGCTGATGGCACTGCCCCGGCACCAGGCCTTCATCGACCGCTACTGCAAGGCCGGCCCACCGCCGGACACCAGCCACATGGGCGCCGGCGCCGCGGCCGCCGCACCGCCACCCGCGGCGGCACCGGCCCTGCTGCTGAGCGCGCAGCCGGCGCTGCAGGTGATTGAGCTGCCGGGCGGCGAGCCGGTGATCGTGGTTGACGACTTCGTGCGCGAGCCCGAGGCGCTGTGCCGGCTGGCACTGGAACTTGGGCCGCGCTTTCACCGGCCCGACAAGCACCCGTATCCCGGCCCGCAGGCGCCGCTGCCGGGCCCGCTGCTGGAGGAACTGGACGGCTTCTTCCAGCACCACGTGGGGCCGCGGCTGGGGGCGGGCACGCCCCTGGGCATGTCGGCACGCTTCGCACGCGTGCTGCAGGATCCGTCAACGCTGGACCCGCGCCAGCGTCTGTGCCACCGCGACGACTCCGAACTCGCCGACAGCGAGGCGATGTTCGCGATGGTGCACTACCTGTTCGACGACGAGCGCCTGGGCGGCACGGTGTTCTTCCGGCCGCGCCACGACGCCGCCACCCTGCGCGCGCTGCTGCACGACAGCCGCACGCTCGACGGCCCGGCCTTCGAGGCCCGCCATGGCGTGCCGGCGGCTTACATGACCGACAGCAATGCGCATTTCGAGCGCATCGGCGTCGTGCCGGCGCGGCCCAACCGGGCGGTGTTCTACAACGGCGCGATCTTCCATTCCGGCGCCATCGACGCGCGCCATGCGGCGGCCTACCGCGAAGGCCTGGGCCGTCTGACGGTCAACGCCTTCTTCAAGACCCGGCGCCGGCCGGCCGCAGCTTGAAGCATCCGGGCCTCGGCTTGCTGCTGGTCGTCTACGCCGCGTTCGTCGCGCTGGGCCTGCCCGACACCGTGTTCAGCGCGGCCTGGCCCGTGATGCACGGCAGTTTCGGCGTCGGGCTCAGTGCGCTGGGCATCATCGGCGTGACCGGCGCGCTGGCGGCGGTGGCTTCCAGCAGCCTGTATGGCTGGATCCAGCGCAAGCCCCCGCCCTGGGCCACGCTGGTGGGCAGCACGGGGCTGATGGCCGTGACGATGCTGGCCTTCGTCTGGGTGGACCGCTGGTGGCTGGTGGTGGCGCTCAGCATCGCCTGGGGCTTGTGCGGCGGCAGCATCGACATCGAGCTCAACCACTTCGCGGCGCGCCACTTCTCGCGGCGCCACATGAGCTGGCTGCATGGCTGCTGGGGCATCGGCGCCTCCACCGGCCCGTTGATCATGGTCGCTGCGCTGGCGTGGGCGGGCACCTGGCAGGCCGGCTTCTGGCTGCTGGCCGCGGTGATGGGCCTGCTCGGGCTGGCCTTCTGGTCCACGCGTGCACTCTGGCCGCGCAGCGGCGCTGCAGCGGCGGCGGCAGCGGAGTTTGCAGCGGCCGATGGCGCCGCGCCGCCCCGCCCCTCCAGCGGCCCGCCGTCGCGCCGGGCGCTGTGGCTGAGCCCGCTGTGCTTTTTCCTCGTGGTTGCCTCCGAGTTCGCCACCGCGGTATGGATCCCGTCGATCATGGCCGACGGCCACGGCCTGCCGGCCACCGAGGCCGGCCGCTGGGCGACGCTGTACTTTGCCGCGCTGATGCTCACCCGCTTCGCGCTGGGCGCCGTTGGCGACCACCTGGACAACCGGCGCCAGGTGCGGCTGGGCATCGGCGCGGCCGTGGCCGGGGCGGTGCTGTTCGTGGCGGCGGGTGCCAGCGTGGCCGGGGGCGCGGGCGTCGTGCTGATGGGCCTGGGGTCGGCACCGCTGTTTCCGGCCCTGATGCACGAGACCACGCGGCGCTTCAGCGACGAATGGTCGGCCCGCATGGTGGCGCGTCAGATGACCGGCGCCTATGCCGCCGGCGCGCTGATGCCACTGGTGTACGGCGCGCTGGTCGATCGTGTCGGCGTGCGCGCCATCGTGCCCACGGCCATCGTGCTGCTGCTGATGCTGGCCGTCGGCACCGCGGCGCTGGATCGCGCCACCCCGGCGCGGGCCTGACGGGCCCGTCCATCCACCACATACCGGTGTCCAGCCCATGAACGAACCATTGCCCTACCTGGACCCGTGCCGCCCGGTCGACGAACGTGTGCACGATCTTCTGGCGCGCATGACCCTGCACGAAAAGCTGGTGCAGGTGTGCGCGCTGTGGGACGCCAAGGGCGCGCTGCTGGGCCCCGACGGCCAACTGGATGCGGCCGAATTGCGGGCGCGCTTTCCCCACGGCGTGGGCCATGTGGCACGGCCCTCGGATCGCAAGGGTGAAGGCGGGCCGGCGGCGGTGGGCGGGCGCGGGCCGCGCGAGACGGCCGAACTGGTCAACGCGCTGCAGCGCGAGGCGGTGGGCCACACGCGGCTGGGCATCCCGGTGCTGTTCCACGAAGAGGGCCTGCACGGCTACGCGGCGCCGGGCGCCACCTGCTTTCCGCAGGCCATCGCGCTGGCCGGCAGCTTCGACCCGGCGCTGGTGGAGGAGGTCAACGCCGTCACGGCCCGCGAGATGCGCGCGCGCGGCGTGGTGCTGGCGCTGACGCCGGTGCTGGACATTGCGCGCGACCCGCGCTGGGGCCGCGTTGAAGAGACCTTCGGCGAGGATCCGCACCTGGCCGCCGAGATGGGACTCGCCGCGGTGCGCGGCCTGCAGGGCATGCCGCAGCCTGGCGGCCGGCTGCCGCCGGACAAGGTCTTCGCGACGCTGAAGCACCTGGCCGGCCACGGCCAGCCCGAAGGCGGCGTCAACGTGAGCCCGGCGCCAGTGGCCGAGCGCGACCTGCGCACCTTCTTCCTGCCGCCGTTCGAGCGCGCGGTGCGGGAGGCCGGCGCGTCGGTGGTGATGGCCTCCTACAACGAGATCGACGGCGTGCCCTCGCACGCCAACCCGTGGCTGCTGCAGCAGGTGCTGCGCGGTGAATGGGGGTTCGACGGCGCGGTCATCGGCGACTACTTTGCCGTCGAACAACTGGCCAGCCTGCACCACGTGGCCGCCGACGCGGCCGGCGCCGCCGTGCGGGCGCTGGCATCAGGCGTGGATGCCGACCTGCCCGATGGCGCCGCCTACCGCCACCTGGCCGACGCGGTGGCTGCCGGCCAGGTGCCGCTGGCGGCGCTGGACCAGGCCGTGGCGCGCATGCTGACGCTGAAGTTCCGTGCCGGGCTGTTCGACGACCCCTTCTGCGACGAAGCCCAGGCCGAGCTGCGCACGCACACGCCCGAGGCCGAGGCGCTGGCGCTGCGCGCGGCGGAGCGCGCGATCGTGCTGCTGAAGAACGACGGCCTGCTGCCCCTGCCGCTGCCGCTTGCCGGAACGCCGCGGCCGGTGTGGGCCGTGGTCGGTCCCAATGCCGCAGTGCCGCGGCTGGGCCAGTACAGCGGCACGCCGCCGCGGGTCTGGAGCCTGCTCGACGGACTGCGGGCCGTGGCAGGCGACCGTGTGGAACTGCGCCACGCACCGGGCGTGCGCATCACGGTGGCCGACGAGGGCTGGGCCGACGTGGTGGAGGCACCGCCGCATGAACTGAACCAGGCGCTGATCGACGAGGCGGTGGCGCTGGCCGCCGGGGCCGATGTGGTGATCGCGGCCGTCGGCGACGACGACTGCACCAGCCGCGAGGCCTGGGCGCCGCAGCACCTGGGCGACCGCAGCGCGCTGGATCTGCCGGGCCTGCAGGGCTTGCTGCTGCAGCGGCTGCACGCCTGCGGCAAGCCGCTGGTGGTGGTGCTGCTCAACGGGCGCCCCGTGGCCGACGAGGCGCTTGTGGCCCACGCCAACGCGCTGGTGGAAGCCTGGACCCTGGGCGAACAAGGCGGCCTGGCACTGGCGCGCATGCTGACCGGGGCGGTGAACCCGGGCGCGAAGCTGCCGCTGACCGTGCCGCGCCACGTGGGCCAGCTGCCGCTGTTCTACAACCACAAGCCGTCTGCGCGACGCGGCTACCTGTTCGACGACATCCGGCCGCTGTTCCCGTTCGGTCATGGCCTGAGCTACACCCGCTTCGCATTCGAGCCGCCGGTGCTGCAGCGGCCGACGGTGGCCGCGCACGAGGCCGCGGTGCTGCAGGTCACGCTCACCAACGTCGGCCAGCGCGGCGGCGACGAGGTGGTGCAGGTCTATGCGCGCGACCTCGTGGCCACGGTCACGCAACCGGTGCTGCGGCTGGTCGCGTTCCGTCGCGTCACGCTGGCCGCTGGCGAGCGCCGCACGCTCGACTTCACGATCGAGGCATCAACGCTGGCGCTGTGGAACGCGGCGATGCAGCGGGTGGTGGAACCGGGCGAATTCGAACTGCTGGTCGGCCCCGACTCGCAACAACTGCAGGCTGTCCGGCTGCAAGTGATGTGAAGCTTGGCGGCATGATCAAAACGTGCTACACTGCTAGCTTCAGTCGCGGGGTGGAGCAGCCTGGTAGCTCGTTGGGCTCATAACCCAAAGGTCGCAAGTTCAAATCTTGCCCCCGCAACCAAAGATTCTCGATCAAGAACAACAACTTACGAATCGGCCGAAAGCCGCCCCAATGGGCGGCGTTTTGCTTTGTGCCCATCCTGTGCCCACTTTGTGCCTGGGCCGTGCCCGCCGTCCGACGTGTCGCAGCTTAAGCGACCGTCGGGCGGGCTCTTCAGACGTTGCCGGCCCAGGGCAGCAGTTCATCCAGCGCGGGCTCGGCACGCTGCAGGCCGGCAAAACCGAACAAGGCCGCCGCCGTGTGCAGGCCGTCGAGAAAGTTCGCCGGCGGCACCGCCACACAAGCCGGGCAGGCGTGGTCCAGGTGCACGAAGATGAGCACGAGCAACTGGCCTGGCAGCAGGCGCACGGAGGGCCGCAGATCCATGGCCGGCATGGTGCGCCGCCGCGCCGCGACTGGCCGTGGGAACAGCGGTGAAGCCGCCGCGCATTTCTGCGCCCGCCATCGAGGCTGGCGGTGGCATGGGTGGCTCAGTGGCGTGAACGTCGTCCCACGAAGCGGCTCGCCACCAGTGCGCTCATCACCAGGGCCAGGGACGAAGGTTCCGGCACCGGGTTGCTTCCCTCCACGGCGTCGAACCGGAAGTTGAACTCAAACCGGCTGCTGCCGCTTTCACCAGGATCGGCGCTGGCGATCTTGCTGCCGATGAAGAGCAGATAGGCGCCTGGATCCAGGAAGCCGGTGACATCGACGCTGGGTGTCGCCTGGTCGACGTCGAGGATCGTCTGGACCAGATCGTCGTCACCGAAGAGAACCAGCCGCAGGTCGGCGGTGGCGCTGGCATTGCCCAGGCCCTCGAACAAGGCCGTGACGGAGAACGTCGATCGCTGGGCGATGTCGAACAGGCCTTGCAGCGATGACTCGGCCTCGCCTGACACGCCGCCGCTCAGCGCCAGGCTGGCTGTGCCGCTGCCAAAGGCGCCATGGTCTGCGTCGAAGAAGACGGACTGCGTGGCACTGGCCGAAGACACCTGCCCTTGCGAGCCGAGGCCGGAAGACGCCACGCTGCGGTCGAACAGCACACCGTCCTGCGGACGATCGATCTCGCGCACGCGCTCCGAAATCGACGTGTCCGCCGTGACCAGATGGTTTGTCGCCACGGCCAAGGCCTGTGCGCTTGGCGCCCAGGCACCGAGGGCGACAGCACTGCCGGCAAGCAGGGCGCGAATGAAGGGAGACGGGAAGAATTGCATGGCGTGGTGCGCGTGCGCTGTGGGTGGAGGGATGGCACGCATGGTCGGCCTGGGCCGCCCACGGCGAAAGGGACCGACGTCCCGGCCGTGAACACCGCGCGAGAAAAGGTCGGGACGACGGCCCCGCGCCGCGGCCACGGCAGCGCAAACCGCGGCAGCCGCGCAATGGCTGTTCAACGATGGCCAGCAGCGGCGCCTTGCGCCGCACCCGCCGCGTCACCTGACGGCCCGGGCCAGCACATCTTCACGGTGGCGCGCCAGGCGAGCGTGGGCATCAAGCTTCGGCACTTGTTCCCGGGGCCTGGGGAGGCTGCCCGCATGCGCACCGACCACGTTGGGCAGCAGCGTCTAGCGAAAGCTGAAGAAATCCGCACGAGGATCGGTACAAACGTGTACCATCGGCCGGGTCAGGCTTGCTATAGACCGTCTCTCGAGGTCTCCTCTGTTTCCCGCTGGTGACGCCGCCGGGTCTTGGTCGAATCCCCCGTTGAACTTCTGTGCTACTGGCACTGCGTCGGCAGTGTGCCGCGCAGCAACTTCAAAGGAAATCGACATGACGACTCAAACCGGCACCGTGAAGTGGTTCAACGAAGGCAAGGGCTTCGGCTTCATCGCCCCTGACGACGGCAGCAAGGATCTCTTCGCTCACTTCAGCGAGATCAAGGGCACGGGCTTCAAGACCCTGGCCGAAAACCAACGCGTCGAGTTCGAAGTGACCGACGGCAAGAAGGGCCCGCAGGCCTCGAACATCCGCGTGGTCTGACCATCCGGATCTGCTGGCACCCGGGCCCGGTTCAAAGCACCGGGCCGTTGCGCCAGCCGCCGTGAGAAACCTCCAGGAAGCCACCGAGCGCATCTGCGAACTCAAGGGCAGCCTGGTGGCCCTGGAAACGCTGGCTGCGGCCATGCTGCATGTCATCTCCGACGAGCAGCGGCAGCGTCTGCGACAGGTGCTCGAACGGCACGCGGAAGTGGCGCGATCGGTCTTGATCCACGCGCCCATTTCCGAGCTCACGATCGGTGCCTTTGAGCACAGCGTCGCACGCAGCCTCGGGCTGATCGGCGACGCCCCCGCGATGCGGCGGTCGGTCGAGCCGATGATGCTCACCACGGTGCGCATCACCACCTATGACGGCCCGCGCGTGCTCACTGCCGCGACGGGCTTTTTCTTTGAGCGCGATGCGCGGCTGTTTCTCGTCACCAGCCGGCATGTGCTGTTCGACGAACCCAGCGCCCATCGGCCCGACCGCGTCGAACTGCTGCTGCACACGGACGAGCGCGACCTGTCGCGCAGCACGGGCCTGTCGATGCTGCTGTACGCGCGTGGCCTGGCCAACTGGCGCGAGGCGCGCGACACCGGCGGCGCCGTGGATGTGGCGGTGCTCGAGATCGACCGCTCGGTGCTGCCGGCCGCCACGAGCCTGCGCGCATTCACGCCGGCGCACCTGGCCGGCACGCTGGCCGCCGTGGAGGCCGGCTGCCCGGTGTCGATCGTCGGCTATCCGCTGGGCTTCCAGGACGACATGCACCACCTGCCGGTGGTGCGCCAGGCGGCGGTCGCCTCGTCCTTCGGTGTGCGCTTTCAGGGGCGGGGCTTCTTCCTCACCGATGCGCGCCTGCACCGTGGCTCCAGTGGCTCGCCGGTGCTGGCACGGGCCCCAGGCACGGCGGCGGCGCGCGGCGACGGCTTGCCCTGGCTGTTGCTGGGGGTGCATTCGTCGCGCTTCGATGTGGGCGATCGCGACCGCAGCGTCGACGAGTCGCTGGGCCTGAACTGCGCCTGGTACGCCGACGTGCTGATGGCCCTGACCGAGCGCTGAGCCGGGTTCAGCACCCCGGGCCGGGGCGCCGTGAGCTTGCGCAGCGCCGGGGTGGCGTACTCAGCGGCTGTGCAGCGTCATGTGCGACAGCGTGGGCGTGGCCGGCCCGGGCGGGCCCGCCGTCTCGGCACTCACGGTCCGCGCGGTGCTGGCATGGCCGGCGGGGGTCAGGGGCAGCTCGATCGGCAGTGCCCCGTCCGGCGCGCGGCGCATGGCCACGCCCACGGTCAGGATGTCGATCACCAGCAGCTGCAGGATGCGGCTGATCATCGGCACCTGAGTGGCCGAATCCTCCACGTGATCGACCGCCAGCACCGTGTCGGCCTTTCGCGCCAGCGGGCTCTGGCTGGCCGTGATGGCCACCACTGCGGCGCCGCGCTCGTGCGCGCGGTCGGCCACCTCCAGCAGCTCGGGCAGGCGGCCGCTGGCGCTGATGATCACCGCCACATCGCCGCGCTTGAGCACGCCCACGGCCAGCAGCTGCATGCGCGGATCGGTGTAGGCGCCGGCAGGGATGCCGAAGCGCAGGAACTTGAACTGCGCATCGTGCGCCACCGCGCCGTACTGGCCCACGGTGCAGAACTCCACGCGGTTGGCGGCCACCAGCAGCTCGATGGCGCGGTCGATCATCTCGCGGTTGAGCTGGCTGCGCACCTGCAGGATGGCGCTGGCAGTATTGCCCAGCACCTTGGCGCCCAGCTCGACCGTGGAGTCGTCGTTGGTCACCTGCACATGGGTGATCGGCAACGTGCCGGTCAGGCCCGAGGCCAGGCGCAGCTTGAAGTCCGACAGGCCTTCGCAGCCGAGCGAGCGGCAGAAGCGGATCACCGTGGGCTGGCTCACCTGCGCGGCGCGCGCGATGTCGGCGATCGGCTGGTTCAGCACCGTGCGCGGGTGCGCCAGCACATGCTCGGCCACGCGCAGTTCGGCCGGCGAGAGCTCGCTGCAGGCGCGCCGGATCTGCGCCAGGATGGTGGCGCCCGGCGCTGACTGCATCACCTTGAGCTGCGAATCCAGGATCGCCGAGACGCCGATGAAGGTGGCCTGCGGCGCGGTGATCACATAGGTGGGGATGGCCGCCACATAGCGGCTGAAGCGGCCCTTGTCCTCGAAGCGGGCGCGAAAGCCCGAGCGGTCGAAGTACTCGGCCAGGCGCGGCACGATGGTGCCGCCGATGTAGATGCCGCCGGTGGCGCCCAGCGTCACCGCCAGGTTGGCAGCCGTGGTGCCCAGCATGCTGCAGAACACGTCCAGCGTGTCGGCGGCCAGCGTGTCACCGCCCTCGAGCGCGCGGCGCGTGATCTCCGGCGCGGCTGGCGCCGCCGCCACCGGCGTGCCGGCATGCTCGGCCAGCGCGCGGTACATCAGCTCCAGGCCCGGGCCTGACAGCAGGCGCTCGAAGGACACGTGGTCGAACTGCTGCCAGGCGTGGCGCAGCACCGCGATCTCGCGCTCGTCGCGCGGCGAGAAGCTGGTGTGGCCACCCTCCGAACCCAGCGACACCCAGCCATCGCCGGCCGGGATCAGCGCCGAGACGCCCAAGCCGCTGCCCGAGCCCAGCAGGCCGATCACGCTGCGCGGCTTGGCCTGGCCGCCGCCCACCTGGCGCGCGCCGCCGGCCGGCAGGCGCGGCAGCGACATGGCCAGCGCGGTGAAGTCGTTGACCACCAGCAGCGTGTCGAAGCCCAGGCGCTGGCGCATGGCCTCGATCGAGAACTCCCAGTGGTAGTTGGTCATGCGCACCTGGTCGCCTTCGACCGGGTTGGCAATGGCCACCGCGGCATGGCTCACATGCAGATCCAGCGGCAGGGTGTCGAGGTAGGCGCGCACCGCGGCGTGGAAATCGGCATGATCGGCACAGCGCAGCGACGCCTGGCGCATGAACTCGC
Source organism: uncultured Bordetella sp. (assembly GCA_964409495.1). Taxonomy (GTDB): domain Bacteria; phylum Pseudomonadota; class Gammaproteobacteria; order Burkholderiales; family Burkholderiaceae_C; genus Pseudaquabacterium. The sequence goes on along the minus strand of CAYPDO010000007.1, from coordinate 11,492 downwards.
CGGGCGCGGTCTCGAGCGCGAAGCGGGCAAAGGTGCCGCCGATGTCGGCGATGAGCCGGGGGCTGTCGAATGTCGCCATGGTGCGGGTGGCGGGGTGCCGCCCGCCGCGGTGGTTGTGCCGATAATGGCCGCTGCCGAACCGGGCACGTCGTCGGTGCGCACCCAGTGGCACGCCCGCGCAGCGGCGCCACAAGATCGCCACTTACCCGGTGCCAACAGTATGTCATAGCCTGTAGCCTGACTACATCGGCGGATGTTGTTGGCGAGCTAGTGGTTTTCCAAGGCCTGTTTCCCAGTGAAAGACTCGGGCGGCCGCGTGCATTCGGGATGTCGCCGCTTGCCGGGGTGGTGTAGTTTTGCTACCTTTCGCCTCCGGCGCGCGATGTTTGCGCGGCCTGGCCTGGCGTTTGCTCCGGGCTGGGTGGCCGGGTCGGGCGAGGCGCAATGGCGGCTGGCCTGATCGTCAGCCCCGCCCACGACAACCCGAGCCCCGCACCGTGGCCTTGACGACGACGACGACCGAGACCCCCGCTGTTCCCACCCCCGGCGTTGCCGTGGCGCACCGCGCCAGCCGTCTGGTGGCGGCCCCCGAGTCGAGCTATCCGCGCCTGGTGGCTGACATCGGCGGCACCAATGCGCGATTTGGCTGGATTGCTGCGCCCGGCGCAGCATTGGGCCAGGTCAGCACCCTGCCGGTGCCCGCCTTTGCCGGGCCTGCCGAGGCGGCACGCCGCTACCTTGACGATCTGGCCGCCGGGCAGGGCCCGCACTGGCGGCCGCCGCGCCATGCCGCCTTCGCGGTGGCCACCGCGGTGGCGGGTGACCGCGTGGCCTTCACCAACAGCCACTGGGATTTCTCGCGCGAGGCGGTGCGCCAGGCGCTGGGGCTCGAGCAACTGCTGATGCTCAATGACTTCGAGGCGCTGGCGCTGTCGCTGCCCTGCCTCGGCGCGGCCCAGCTGCTCTGCCCCGATGGCCGGCTGCCGCACGCGCCGGGCGCTGCGCCGGGCGTGCTGGCCGTGGTGGGGCCGGGCACCGGTCTGGGCGTGGGCGCCGTGGTGCGCACCCGCCAGGGCTGGGTGGCGCTGCCCGGCGAGGGGGGCCATGCCACGCTGGCCGCCGGTGACGCGCGCGAGGCTGCAGTGATCGATGTGGTGCGCCGGCAGTACCCGCATGTCTCGGCCGAGCGGCTGCTGTCGGGCATCGGCCTGCCGCTGCTGCACCATGCGCTGGGCGAGGTGCGCGGCGCCGCGCCGGCCACGCCGTGGACCGCCGAGGCCATCGTCACCGCCGCCCTTGCAGGCACCGACGCACTGGCCGGCGAGACCGTGGACCTGTTCTGCGCGCTGCTGGGCAGCTTTGCCGGCAATGTGGCGCTGACGCTGGGCGCCCGCGGCGGCGTGTACATCGGCGGTGGCATCGTGCCGCGCTTTGCCGACCGCTTCTTCGCCTCGGCCTTCCGCCAGCGTTTCGAGGCCAAGGGTCGCTTCCAGGGCTATCTGGCAGCCATTCCCACGGCGCTGATCACCGACACGCTGGCGGCGCTGACCGGCGGCGCGCTGGCCATCGAGCAGCAGGTGCTGCTGGACTGAGGCCGGCCGCGCGGCCGGCGCTCAGGGCAGCGTCAGCGGCCCGATCTCGTCCATCACGCGGGCGCCAGGTGCGCCGCCGGGCGTGTGGCTGCCCGGCTGGGCGCTGCGCTCGCGGTAGCCGCCGTCCCAGTCCCAGGTGTTGACGTACAGCTGCAGGCCGGCCAGTGCCTGCGCCGCATCAGCGCCGTGCACCGCACGCAGCGCCGCGGCCGGCAGCGTGAACGTGATGGTGTGGCGCGCAGGGTTGGTGCCCAGCAGGGCGCCGGGCGCCACCGGCGTGCCTTCGTGGCTGGCCGAGGCGCCCGCGGCGGCAAACAGCGCGTTCGACCAGCCATGCGCGCGCAGCCGCAACTGCCAGCGCATGCCGTCGGGCAGCTGGCCGTGCTGCAGCGGCATCTCGGCCAGGCCATCGGCAGCGCCCGGCCGGCCCAGGAACAGCGTGAGCGCCACATGGTCGAAGCCGTTCGCCGGGTTCCAGCTGCGTGTGAGGCGATGCATCGCCAGCTCGATCTTCAGCGCCCCTGCGGCGCGCCACACGCGCAGGCCGCGCAGATCCATCTGGCGGTTGGCGCCCCAGCCGGCATCGCTGGGGTAGCGCGTGGCGCCATCGCGGCCCTGGTCGTCACCGGCCGGGTCGGCCTGTTCGGCCAGCAGCGTCCAGCGGCGCGGCACGCGCAGGGTTTGCGCATTCGAGGCGCGGCCGCTGGCGGCATCCCAGGCCACCAGGCGATGGCGGGCCTGCGGGTCGATCAGTGCGCCGGTGTCCAGCGTGGCCTGCCAGCGGCCGTCGGGCCCGGCCATGGCCGTCGCGGCGCCGTGCAGATCGCCATCGAGCACGATCTGCAAAGCCTGGCCGGGCGCGGCGCGGCCGCGTGCGAGCAGGCGGTCGCGCTCGGCGTCCAGCAGCGGTGGCGCAAGCGTGGGGGCGGTGCCGGCGGCCGGCCGCGCGCCGGCGTGGCGCAGGCGTGGCGGTGCGGCGCGCTTGGCGCCCGCGGCGGGCACGGCCCAGACCTGGCCGCTCAGCGGCGGCAGCACGGTGCTGATGCGGCCCTGGCGGTCGGCCTGCAGGGCGGTGGGCTCGCCATCGATGGCGAACACGCCCTGCAGCATGGCGCCGGGCCGGGCGCCCACCGCCAGCGCGTCCAGCAGCGCTGGCTGCGCGGCTGTGTTGAAGGCCACCAGCAGGCGCTGGCCGGCGTGGTCCATGCGCCAGGCCAGCACGCCCGGGCCGGCCTCGCTGCTGCGCAGCAGGGTGGGCGTGCCGCGGCGCAGCGCCGGCTGGGCATGGCGCAGCGCGGTGGCGCGCTGCAGCCAGCGGTACAGCGGCGCCTCGGTGTCGAAGTGGTCGCGCCCGCCTGAGCCCTCGCCGGCCGCGAACATGGCCGCGCGCTGGGCCGTGAAGCCCTGCTCGGTGCCGTAGTAGAGGACCGGGATGCCCGGCAGCGTCATCAGCGCCAGCAGCGCCTGCTTCAGGCCCGCGGGGCTGCCGCCGGCCAGAAAGCGGTCGACATCGTGGTTGTCCACGAAGCTGGGCAGGTGGTGCGGGCTGCGGTGCAGCCGCATCATGGCCTGGATGCGCTGCGCCAGCTCAGCCGTGGGCGCACCGCGCGCGAACACCGCGCCCAGGCTGCCGTAGAGCGGAAAGTTCAGCATGCCCGGCAGGCGCGGCCGGCCATCCGGGCGCGTGGCATAGCGCTCGATCAGGCGCGTGCCGGCGCTGGCGCCTGGTGCATCGATGGCAAAACCCTCGCCGAAGCTGAAGAAGGCCTGGCGGCCGGTCTGGCGCGCCACCCGGGCGATGCCCGGCGCGGCCGGATCGCCGGCATGCAGGAAGTCGTCGAAGAAGCTTGGCGGCACGTAGAACGCGGTGTCGATGCGAAATGCATCCACGCCCACCGCGCGGATCCAGTGGCCGTAGCTGGCGCGCAGCGCGCGGCGCACCTGCGGATGACTGGTGTTCAGGTCGTCCAGGCCCGACATCTGCCAGTGCAGCACCTGCTGGCCTTGCGTGTAGTCGCGCACGTCGGGGGTCCAGTGGTAGATGCCGTCACGGCGCTGTTCAGCGCTGCGCGGGTCGTTGCGGTCGAAGGGCGGCTGCGTGGGGCGGGGCGAGGGCAGGGTGCCGGCATTGGCCTGCCATTGCGCGGCAGGAGCGCGTGCATCCCAGCCGCCGGGATAGCCGAAGAAGTTGCCGGTGTGGTTGACCACGATGTCCTGCACCAGGTACATGCCACGCCGGTGCAGCGCATCCGACAGGCGCTGGTAGTCGGCCAGCGTGCCCAGGTGCGCGTCGACCTCGGCGAAGTGGCGCGCCCAGTAGCCGTGGTAACCGCTGCTGCCGGCCTGCGGGTCCCACCACAGGTTGGACACCGGCGGCGTGATCCACAGCGCCGTGGCGCCCAGGCCGCGGATGTAGTCGAGCCGGCGCTGCAGCCCGGCGAAATCGCCCCCCTGGTGGTGCGCCGGGCTGCCGGGCCGGAACTCGCCGGCGCCCTGGTCGTTGTTGGCGGGCTCGCCATCGTCGAAGCGGTCGGTGAGCGCGAAGTACAGGATCGGGTCGCGCCAGTCAGGCGAGGGCACATGCAGCCGCAGCGCGCCCTCGGCCGGTGCGGCCGCCTGCCCCGGCGCCGCGGCGCCGAACGCCGCCAGCACCGCACCAAGGGCTGTTGGCCAAGCCATGAAACTGCGACCAGTCATGTAGTAAGCCTACAAACGATTCGCGGAGAAGCTGTTGCCGGGTGGCAACAAGACCCCCGGACTTTCCCGTATTTCCAAGGGATTACGCTGAGTTTTGACCCTGAATCGGTGCGATCTCCAATGGTTTGCACCTGTCATCTGGCTTGGCAATGAATCTAGTTTTAGTACAAACTTGCGCCATTGCAGATTTTGCAATCCCTGCCGGGGCATGTGGTACGGCGATGCCGGGTCAGGCGTGCAGGGCGTTCCAGGGCATGAGGAGACACACATGACGACATCCATCCAGCGCGCGCGGGCCGGCCGCCGCACCCCGGTTTTTCAGGCGCGGCCGGTGGCCGTGGGTTGCGCCCTGCTGCTGCTGGGCGCCGGTGAACTGGCGATGGCCCAGCAGGCCAGCCAGGAGGTGGTGGTGACCGGCATCCGCCGCGCCATCGAGAGCGCCATCTCGGTGAAGAAGAACGCCGACACCATCGTCGAGAGCGTGTCGGCCGAGGACATCGGCAAGCTGCCCGATGCCAGCGTGGCCGAGTCGATCTCGCGCCTGCCCGGCGTGGCCATGCAGCGCAGCTCGGTGACCGGCAAGGCGCAGGACATCAGCGTGCGCGGCATGTCGCCCGATTTCAACGGCGGCACGCTCAACGGCCGCGAGCAGGCCTCTACCGGCGGCAGCCGCGGCGTGCAGTTCGACCAGTTCCCGGCCGAGCTGATGACCGGCATCACCATCCACAAGACCGCCGAGGCCTCGCTGCTGAACCAGGGCCTGTCGTCGACGATCAACATGCTCACCGCCCGGCCGCTGGATTTCAGCAAGCGCAACGTGGTGATCAGCGCCAAGGCCGAGCAGGCCGGCAAGTCGGAGAGCCTGGCCGGCTTCCGCAAGGGCGATGGCGAGCGCGTGTCGCTGTCCTATGTCGACCAGTTCGCCGACCGCAAGGCCGGCATCGTGCTGGGCGCCACGCACCAGCGCACCAAGGGCTCCACCCAGCCCGACATGCAGGTGTGGGGCGGCTGGACCACCGACACGCCCTACGGCAACACCATCGCCTGCGACCAGCCCGGCGCCACCTGCGTGAAGACGCCCGGCGGCTTCACCTCGCGTATCAACAACACCGAAGAGACCCGCGACGCGGTGCTGGCCACGCTGCAGTACAAGCCGCACAAGGACTTCGAGACCGTGCTCGACGTGATGTGGTCCAAGGGCAAGACGCAGCTCGACCGCTTCGGCCTGGAAGGCCCGCTGGGCGGCCTGTCGGCCGGCGCCAACGATTCGGGTGGCCGGCTGATCAGCGCCACCGTCGTCAACGGCGTGGCCACGGCGGGCACCTTCGACAACTGGAAGGGCGTGATCAACAACCACTTCAACGACTACACCGACGAGCTCAAGTCGATCGGCTGGAACCTGAAGGGCAAGGTGGCGGGCTGGGCGCTGACCGGCGACCTGTCGCACAGCGAGAACGTGCGCAAGCTGCTGCGCTACGAGACCACGCTGGGCATTGCCGGCAACGCCTACGGCACCACCGACACCATCAGCTACACCGGCTTCAACGGAAGCAACCATGTCGACGTGAAGTACACCGGCGGCCTGAACTACGCCGATCCCAACCTGATCAAGCTGACCGACCCGCAGGGCTGGGCCGGTGCCACCAATGTGCAGGACGGCTACTACGCCAACCCGGTGATCAAGGACAAGGTGCAGGCACTGCGCCTGAGCGGCAAGCGTGACCTGGACCTGGGCTGGATCACCCGCATCGACGCCGGCGTCAACTTCACCGAGCGCACCAAGTCGAAGGTGACCAACGAAGGCGCGCTGGTGCTGAACAATGCGCTCGATGCCAACGGCAACCTGGTCGACCGCCTGGCCGCGCTGACCGCGCCGGGTTCGTTCACCGGCTTCGGCGGCACCACCGGCATCCCCACGCTGCAGTGGAACCCGCGCGGCTCGCTGGGCCCGATCTACACGCTCGACACCTGGACCGATCCCGGCATCCTGGCCAAGAACTGGGGCGTGAAGGAGAAGGTGAGCACCGCCTATGCACGCGGCGACATCGACACCACCGTGGCCGGCGTGGGCGTGCGCGGCAATGTGGGTGCGCAGTTCGTGCGCACCCAGGTCACGGCCACCGGCGTGCGCGTGAACACCGGCAGCTGCAACGGCGGCGACCACAGCTGCACCTACAGCGACATCGGCCAGACCAACAGCTACAGCGATTTCCTGCCCAGCCTGAACCTGGTGGGCGACTTGGGCCGCGACCAGGTGCTGCGCTTCGGCATCGGCAAGGTGCTGTCGCGCCCGGCGATGGAGGACATGCGCGCCGGCTTCGAATACAACTACGACTCGACCAACCAGCGCTACACCGGCTCGGGCGGCAACCCCAAGCTCAAGCCCTTCAAGGCCACGGCGGTCGACCTGTCGTACGAGAAGTACTTCGGCACCAAGGGCTACTTCAGCATCGCCGGCTTCTACAAGGATCTGGACAGCTACATCCTGAAGGTCTCGCAGGCCTACGACTACACCAGCGTGCTGCCGGCCAACGCCAGCAACCCGGTGTCGGCGCGTGACGTGCTGGGTCGCCCTGTGAACGGATCGGGCGGCACGATCAAGGGCGTGGAGCTGGCGGTGAACGTGCCGTTGTCGATGCTGACCCCGGCGCTCGACGGATTCGGCATCCTGGTGAACCACTCCGACACCAAGAGCGCGCTCGATCTGAGCACCGCCGGCTTCAACACCAGCAACATCGGCGTCAGCACCATTCCGCTGCCGGGCATGTCGCGCCGCGTGACCAACCTGCGCGCCTACTACGAGCGCAACGGCTGGCAGTTTGCGGTGGCCTCGCGCACCCGTTCGGCCTTCCTGGGCACGATCTCCGACTTCCAGGACAACAACCAGCTGGTGTTCATCAAGGGCGAGACGACGATGGACGTGCAGGCCGCCTACGAGTTCCAGGCCGGCCCGGCCAAGGGCCTGACGCTGATGCTGCAGGGCTACAACGTCACCAACGCACCCTATGTTGAACTGAACCCGCTGAACAACAGCGAGACGCTGCGCAAGAAGTTCGGCGCCGTGTGGTCCCTGGGCGCGAACTACAAGTTCTGAGCCCGGACGGTGGACGCCGGAAGGCGTTCACCGCCTGGCGAAGGGCGAGGGGCGATACCAGCCCCGAGACTTTGGGCCCGCGCTGATCAGCCGACTGGACAAGCCACGGCGGGGATGGTGACATTCCTGCCGTTTTCACACCTGGGCACCGCACGGTGCCATGCCCCATGAACCCCCCTGTGCAAGGCCAAGCGCCGCTTCGATCGCTGGTCATCGTCGGTGGCGGCACCGCCGGCTGGATGAGCGCCGCCGCGCTGGCCACCGTGCTGCGCGGCCGCTACCGCATCACGCTGGTCGAATCCGACGAGATCGGCACCGTGGGCGTGGGCGAGGCCACGATCCCGATGATCCAGCTGTTCAACCAGGTGGTGGGCGTGGACGAGGCCGAGTTCATGCGCGCCACGCAGGGCACGTTCAAGCTGGGCATCGAGTTCGTCAACTGGGGCCGCATGGGCGAGCGCTACATGCACGGCTTCGGCCGCGTGGGGCAGGACCTGTGGACCACGCCCTTCCACCAGTACTGGCGGCGGCTGCGGGCGCTCGGCCAGGCGGCGCCGCTGGAGCAATATTCCATCACCCGCATGGCGGCGCTGGCCGGGCGTTTCATGCCGCCACGCACCGATCTGCCGAACTCGCCGCTGGGCGAGATCGCCTATGCATACCACTTCGACGCCGGCCTGTATGCACGCTTTCTGCGCGGCGTGGCCGAGCAGCGTGGCGTGCAGCGCCTAGAAGGCCGCATCACCCGCGTGCACCAGCAGGCCGAGGGTGCGCAGGCCGGCCATGTCAGTGCCGTCGAGCTGGCCTCGGGCCAGCGCATCGACGGCGACTTCTTCATCGACTGCTCGGGCTTTCGCGGCCTGCTGATCGAGGAGACGCTGCACACCGGCTATGACGACTGGACGCACTGGCTGCCCTGCGACCGCGCGCTGGCCGTGCCGTGTGAATCGGCGCCCAGGCTGTTGCCCTACACCCGCGCCACGGCGCACCGCGCCGGCTGGCAGTGGCGCATTCCGCTGCAGCACCGCATCGGCAACGGCCATGTGTACTGCAGCGCCCATGTCAGCGATGACGAGGCCGCCAGCACGCTGCTGGCCCACCTGGACGGCCGGCCGCTGGCCGACCCGCGGCCGATCCGCTTTTGCACCGGCATGCGCCGCCAGACCTGGCACAAGAACGTGCTGGCGGTGGGCCTGTCCAGCGGCTTTCTGGAGCCGCTGGAATCCACCAGCATCCACCTGATCCAGGCCACGCTCCAGCAGTTCATCGAGTTCTTCCCGTGGCGCGAACCCAGCGCCACCGAGGTTGATGAATTCAACCGCCGCTCGCGCTTCCAGTTCGAGCGCATCCGCGACTTCATCATCCTGCACTACCACCTGAACCAGCGCGACGAGCCCTTCTGGCGCCAGGTGGCCCACATGCCCATCCCCGACACGCTGGCGCACAAGATCGCGCTGTACCGCGACAGCGGCCGCGTGCACCGTGTCGACAACGAGCTGTTCACCGAGGTGGCCTGGCTGCAGGTGATGGAAGGCCAGAACCTGCAGGCCGCGCGCCACCATCCGCTGGCCGACCTGATCGACCCGGCCGAGACCGCCGCCTACCTGGAAGGCGTGCGCTCGGTGATCGCCAAGTGCGTGGACGTGATGCCCACGCACGAGGAGTTCGTGGCCCGCCATTGCGCGGCCACGCCGCCTGGCCGGGGCTGACACCACGATGCCGCGCCCCGCCGTGCTGCCCGCGGCGCCGCCAACGGCCTGCGGCCGGCGTGTGCTGCTGGCCGAACTGGCCGCCGGCGCCGCCGCACTGGCCGGCCTGGGGCTGGCGCCGCGCCCGGCCCGCGCCGCCGCGGCTGTCGAGCCGCTGGTGGTGTGGTTCACCGTCAAGGGCGCGCCCGGCATGCGCCGCGTGGCCGAGGCCTTCACGCGCGACACCGGCGTGCCGGTGGTGGTGGAAACACCCGACGACGGGCCGGCCAAGTTCCAGCAGGCGGCCTCGGCCGGCAAGGGCCCCGACATCTACGTCTATGCGCATGACCGCATCGGCGAGTGGACGGCCGCCGGTCTGCTGCATGCCGTCACGCCCTCGGCGCGGCTGCGCGCCGACATCGACCCGCTGGCCTGGCAGGGCTTCACGCTGCGTGGCCGCACCTGGGGCTACCCGTATGCGGTGGAGGCGGTCACGCTGGTCTACAACCCGGCCCTGGTGCCGCGGCCACCGGCCAGCTTCGACGAGGTGTTCGCGCTGGACGACCAGCTGGCGCGGCAGGGCAGGCGCGCCATCCTGTGGGACTACACCAATGCCTACTTCAGCTGGCCGCTGCTGGCAGCGGGCGGCGCCTATGCCTTCCGGCCGCGGCCCGACGGCACCTGGGACACGCGCGATACCGGCGTGGCCAATGCCGGCGCCCAGGCCGGCGCGTTGGTGCTCGAGCGCCTGCTGCGCGAGGGCCGCATGCCGGTGGGCAGCGGCTACCCCGAGATGGAGGCCGCGCTGGCCCAGGGCCGCGTGGCGATGATGATCAACGGCCCCTGGAGCTGGGTGAACCTGCAGCGCCTGGGCATTCCCTTCGGCGTGGCGCGCATCCCCCGCGTGGCCGGCAAGCCGGCCGTGCCCTTCGTCGGCATCAAGGGCCTGATGATCAACCGCGCCACGCGCCAGCGTGAGCTGGCGGTGGCCTTCATCGAGGACTACCTGCTCACGCCCGAGGGCCTAAACGCGGTGGACCAGGCCGAGGCCATCGGTGCGCCGGCCAGCCGCGCCTACTTTGCCGCGCTGAGTGCGCAGCCCGGCGTGGGCGAGCGCATCGCCACCATCATGGCCTCGGCGCGCGATGGCGCCATCACCCCCAGCGTGCCCGAGATGGGCCGCTTCTGGGCGGCGATGAAATCCTCGCTGACCACGTTGAGCGAGGGCCGGCAGAGCGTGCCGCAGGCGCTGCAGGCGGCGCGGCGCCGCATCGTGGCCTGATGAGCGCCGCCACCATGGCCCAGCACACAACTGCAGCGGCATGGCCACGGGCGCGCTGGCCCGGCCTGGCGCTGCGCGTGCTGCTGGCCCTGGCCGGCCTGTATGGCGTGATGGCCGTGCATGCCACCGGCCAGACCCTGCTGGCCGCCACGCTGCTGGGCCTGGGCTCGCTGGCGCTGTGGGTCTACAGCTCGGCGCGCACGCTGGCCGCGCGCTACCTGTTTCCGGGTGTGGCCGCGGCGCTGGTGTTCGTGGTCTTCCCGATGCTCTATACCGTGGGCATGGGCTTCACCAACCAGAGCTCGCGCAACCTGCTGGCCGAGGACAAGGCGCGCGCGCTGCTGCTGGCCGAGCGCGTGGTGCAGCCAGGCAGCGAGCGCGGCTTCACGCTGCATGCTGAAGCCAACGGCCTGCGCCTGCACCTGCCGGCCCATGGCGGCGCGCCGGCGCTGCTGAGCGCGCCCATGCCGGCCGCCGCGGCGCTGGCCACGCTGGCACTGCAGCCCGGCCAGCCCGCCACCGCTGCGCTGCCGCTGCGTGCCGTGGTCGAACGCCTGCCTGAACTGCGCCAGCTCAGGCTGCGCACGCCCGACGGCAGCATGCTGAGGCTGGAAAACCTGCGCACGCTGGCCGAGCACCGTCCGCTGTACGAGCCCCAGGCCGATGGCGCGCTGAAACACCGCCTGACCGGCACGCTCTACACGCCCGACCGCACCGAAGGCTTCTTCACCAGCGCGACGGGTGACCGGCTGCAGCCCGGCTTCATCGTCGGCGTGGGCCTGCGGCACTACGCGCGCATCTTCCGCGACGGGCAGTTCCAGCAGCCCTTTCTGAGCGTGTTCGTCTGGACAGTGATCTTCTCGGCCGGCACGGTGATCGGCGCTGCCGCACTCGGCCTGCTGTTGGCCGTGCTGCTGAACTGGGAGGCCCTGCCCGGCCGCGGCGTGTACCGCGTGATCCTGTTCCTGCCGTATGCGGTGCCGGGCTTCATCTCGATCCTGGTGTTCAAGGGCCTGTTCAACCAGAACCTGGGCGAGGTCAACCTGATCCTGCACGGCCTGTTCGGCATCCGGCCGGCCTGGTTCTCCGACCCGCTGCTGGCCCGGTGCATGCTGCTGTTCGTGAACATCTGGCTGGGC
>CAYPDO010000006.1:13693-34068 GCA_964409495.1 uncultured Bordetella sp. | reverse complement strand
CCGGCGTGAAGCTCGACTTCCGCCACCTGCCCGACGGCCATGTGGTCAGCGCCGCCGAGGTGCAGGCCGAGCTCGAGCGCATCGGCCACGAGCTGCAGCCGCTGGACATCGTGGTGGTGAACACCCGCGCCGGCAGCCGCTACGGCCACCCCGACTACCTGGGCGCCGGCTGCGGCATGGGCTACGAGGCCACCATGCACCTGCTGGAGCGCGGCGTGCGCCTGACCGGCACCGATGCCTGGAGCTGGGACGCCCCCTTCTCGCACACCGCCAGGCGAGTGGCCGAGACCGGCAACAAGGCGCTGATCTGGGAAGGCCACAAGGCCGGTCGCGACATCGGCTACTGCCACCTCGAGAAGCTGCACAACCTGGAGGCCCTGCCGGCCACCGGCTTCACCATCAGCTGCTTCCCGCACAAGATCCGCGGCGCCAGCGCCGGCTGGACACGCGCGGTGGCCATCCTCGACGAGGTCTGAGCCGTGAGCGCACGCTTTCCCGCCCATGAGCGGCGCTACCTGTGCACCTGGCCGGGCATTGGCGACCTGGTGGTCAGCCGCATCGAGCAGGTGGGCGTGGGCTCGCTGCGGCAGCTGCAGTAGCGCGGCGTCGACGAGGTGCTTGACCGCATCTGCCAGGCCCAGGGCCAGACCGCCTGGCGCAACCGCCGCAAGGCACTGCTGCGCGCGCTGTCCAGTTCCGGCCTGTTCAGCTGAACGCGCCGCCCTGCTGCCCCCTCCTCCCCCCATCGCCCAGGCTCACCATGCGATTCGTCACCTTGCCCGACGGCAGCCCCGATGGCTGCCTGCATCTGCTGGCCCGCGACGGCCGCCGTGCCGTGGCCTACAAGCGCAGCGTGGCCGTGGGCGCTGCCATCCACGAGTGCGGCGGCGCGCGCATGGGGTCCGATCCCAAGACCTCGGTGCTGAATGCGCACAACCAGGTCTGGGGCGCCCCCAATGTGTTCGTCACCGACAGCAGCTGCTTCGTCACCAACGGCACCTGCGGGCCCACGCTCACAGCGATGGCCCTGACCGCACGTGCCTGCGACCACATCGGCCGCGAGTACGGTCATTCGGCCGAACTGAAGGCCTGACACGGCGGCGCCCCCGGGCCGCAGACCAAGGACGTGACCATGCACACCCCCCGCCGCGCCGGCCTGGCCCAGGGCCTGGTGATCATCCTGATCGGCATCCTGCCGATGATGGCCATCGTCACGCTGATGCCGATCGTGCCGGCCCTGGTGAAGGCCTTTCCGCACGTCGGCGGCATCCAGACGCTGGCGCCGCTGGTGCTGTCGGCGCCGGGGCTGTGCGTGGCGCTGTTCTCGCCCTTCGCCGGGGCGCTGACCGACCGGATCGGGCGGCGCCGGCTGCTGATCATCTTCACCACGCTGTACGGCCTGGGCGGCGTGCTGCCCTTCTTCATCACCAGCTTCGAGGCGCTGATGGCCGGCCGGCTGCTGCTGGGCGTGGGCGAGGCCTTCATCCTGACCATCGGCAACACCCTGCTGGGCGACTACTTCGAGAAGGAGGCACGCGCCAAGTGGCTGATGTGGCAGAGCTTCGTGGGCCCGGCGCTGGGCGCGCTGCTGGTGGCCGGCAGCGGCCGCTTGTCGATGGTCTCGTGGAACCTGCCGTTCCTGATCTATGCGGTGGCGCTCGGCATTGCCGCCTTTGCGGTGTTTGCGGTCTACGAGCCCGAGCGCCGCACCGAGGCCGCCGCCCATGAGCCCGGCACCGCCACGGTGATGGCCTTTCCGTCCGGGCTGATGATGCGCCTGGCGGCCACCACCTTCGTGCTGTCGGCGATCTACTTCGTCTACACGCTGCAGTTCTCGCTGGCGCTCGACCAGATGGGCATCAAGAAGGGCAGCGAGCTGGGGCTGTACACCGCCATGGCCAGCGTGGGCGTGCCGGTGGGCTCGATCCTGTTCAAGTTCATGGCCAACCGCAGCGCCAGCCTGCAGTTCACGGTGCTGTTCGTGCTGCTGGGCATCGGGCTCACCGGCATCGGCCTGGCGCTGGGCCTGCAGGCCACGATGGCCTTCGCCTTCGTCCAGCAGCTGGCCGCGGGCATGACCATTCCGGTGCTGATCGGCTGGAGCCTGCGCGAGCTGCCCGAGCGCTTCCGGGGCCGCGGCATGGGCTGGTGGTGCAGCGCGTTCTTCCTGGGCCAGTTCGTCTCGCCGTTCTTCGTCACCGGCATGCGCGGCGCCACCGGCGGCCTGCTCAACGCCTTCGTCGCCTTCGGTGCCCTGTGCATGTGCATCGCACTGGCCAACGTGCTGCTGTCGCGCCGGCCGGTGGCAAGTCGGCCGCGCCGCCTGGCGGGCTGAAGTCCGCCCCGCCCCGCCCCTTCTGCCAGCCGAGAGGCTGTTTCGCCGGCGCCCGTGCGCCGGTCCACCCACGCCTGTCCCATGCACACCCCCGCTGCCAACAACGCGCCGCCGGCCCTCAGCGGCCGCCGCCGCACCTGGGCCTTCGCCATCGTGGCCATGGCCTTCGTGATGGACCTGCTCGACGTCACCATCGTCAACGTGGTGCTGCCGGCCATCGGCCAGGCGCTGCAGGCCAGCCCGGCGCAGGTGGCCTGGATCGTCGCGGGCTATGCGCTGTCGTTCGCGGTGCTGCTGGTGATCGGTGGCCGGCTGGGCGATCTGCATGGCCACCGCAGCATGTTCATGTGGGGCGTGGCCAGCTTCACGCTGGCATCGATGGCCTGCGGCCTGGCCGGCTCGGCCAATGTGCTGGTGCTGGCGCGCGTGGCCCAGGGCGCCTGTGCCGCGCTGATGGTGCCGCAGGTGCTGACGCTGATGCAGGCCATGTACGCCCCGCATGAGCGCATGCGGGCCTTCGCCATCTTCGGGCTGCTGGGCGGCGTGTCGTCGGCACTGGGGCCGGTGGTGGGGGGGCTGATCGTCGACGCCGATCTGGCGGGCCTGGGCTGGCGCCTGGTGTTCCTGATCAACCTGCCGGTGGGCCTGCTGGCCATGGCAGGCGCCCTGCTGCTGCTGCCCAAGGACCCGCCGCAGACCGGCATCGCGTTGGACCTGGCCGGCACCGCCTGGTGCGTGCTGGCCGCGCTGGCCTGGACCGTGCCGCTGATGCAGGGGCCCGAGCGGGGCTGGACGCCCGCGCTGTGGCTGCTGCTGGCCGCGGCGCCGCTGATCAGCGCCGGGCTGTGGCGCCATTGCCGGCGGCTGGAGGCCCGCGGCGGCCAGCCCATCGTGCTGCCCTCGCTGATGGGCGACGCCGGCTACCGCGGGGGCCTGATCCTGTCGCTGGTGAGCAATGGTGTGCTGCCCGGCTACCTGTTCGTGCTGACCTTCGCCTGGCAGATCGGCGCGGGCCTGAGCGCCACGCAGATGTCGCTGATGTGCATGCCCATCGCGCTGGGCGTCATGCTCAGCATCACCACGATCGGCAAGCTGGCCTTCGAGCGGCTGGGCGTGCGCAGCATCGTGCTGGGGCTGGCCGTCCAGCTGGTCGGCATCGGCCTGATGGCGGCGGTGGCCGTGGGCGCGTTGGGCGATCCGGTGCAGCAGGTGCTGGCCTGGCCCGGTCTGCTGGCGCAGGGCCTGCTGGGCCTGGGTGTGGGCTTCATCGGGCCGCCGCTGACCGCGGTGACGCTGCAGTCGGTGCCGCGCAGCCAGGCGGGCGGCGCTTCGGGCGTGCTGAATGCCGGACGCCAGTTCGCCGCGGTGGGGGCCATTGCCCTGACGGCCGCGCTGATCCACGGCAGCCATACCGCATTCGCGCCGGTCACGCTGTTGCGGGCCCTGCCCGGCCTGCTGCTGATGTTGGTGGCTGGCGGCGTGCTGGCCTGGCGGCTGCCGCGCATCGCGCTGGCGCCGGTGGCGGTGGCGGCGCACTGAGCATCGGCGCGGCAGCGCGCGCCTCAGGCCGGCGCGGCATCCATGCGCTGCACGGCCTGTTTCAGCAGGCCGCGCAGCCACAGCAGGCCCGGATCCTGGGTGCGGTACTTGTGCCACTGCACGCCCTGCGCCATGGCCGTGATGGGCAGCGGGGGCGGCCGCAGCGCCACCGCCAGCAGCGGCTGCAGGTAGCGCGCCAGGCGGGCATGCACGGTGGCGATCAGCTCGGTGCCCACCACCAGGGCCGGCAGGGTCGAGAAGCCGTAGCTGGTGACGGCCACGCGCCGCGTCACGCCGAGGCGCTTGGCGAACCAGTCCTCGAACGACTGCTCGGCGCCGCCCGGCGGCTTCATCACCGCATGGCCGGCGGCCAGGTAGCGCTCGAACGTCAGCTCGCCGCGGGCCATCTCGCCGTCGCGCCACACCACGCAGACGAAGTCTTCGGTGTAGAGCGTCTCCTGCGGATGGTCGGGCGAGAGAAAGCCGCTGGGGATGATCAGCAGGTCGGCCTCGCCGCGCTCCAGGCTGCGCTGCGGGTTGCTGACCTGCGGCAGGAACTCGAAGCGCGCGGTGCAGCCCGCCTGATGGGCCAGGGCCAGCACATGCGGCACGAACACCAGCTGGGTGTAGTCGGACACGAAGATGCGGAACACCCGGTCGGACGTGGTGGGGTCGAAGCGGGGCCGCATGGCGATGGTGCTGTCCACGCGCAGCAGCACGTCGCGCACGGCCTCCTGCAGCCCCTGGGCGCGCGGCGTGGCCTCCATGCGCCGCCCTACCTGCACGAGCAGCTCGTCGTCGAAGTACTCGCGCAGCCGCGCCAGCGCATTGCTGGTGGCCGAGGGGCTCAGGTTCAGGCGCTCGGCGGCGCGGGTGATGCTTTGCTCGCCCAGCAAGGCATCGAGGGCGACCAGCAGGTTGAGGTCGAGGCGGTTGAAGCGCATGGTCGTCGCGTGGTCGTCAGGCTGCCGGGTTAACCCGAAAACCGTTCATGCCATCGAAACATCGAGTGGAAAGAACCCATTTTTCATGAATCGAGGTTCTTCGTAACCTGCGGGCAACCCGGTTCGACACGCCATGCCATGCGCCGGCCGGCCTGCCACGGCCCTGCGGCCACCGCCGGTTGGGGCTGCGGCTGGCCACGCACGACCTGCCTGCGTCTGCCCTTGCGCCCCGTGCCGCCACGACCGCTTCGCGCCCAGGGGACGGGCAGACGGCCGGGGCACCGCCCCTTTCTCTCCCGCACACCGCCACCATGTTCAAGTACTTCCCCACCAACTACGTCTGGAACCTCTCGGTCGACCTGGCCATCGAGATGGGCGCGCGCATCGGCGAGATCGAGGCCATGTGCGCGCCGCTGCAGGAGGCCGCCAAGGCGCCCGATGCCGCCGGCACGCGCGCCTTCCGCGAGACCTGGGTGACCATGGCCGACCGGCTGTGCGAACTGGCCGAGGAAGACCAGGCGCGTGGTCGCACGCTGTCGGCCGGCGAGAAGCTGCGCCGCGCCAGCAGCTACCTGATCACCGCCGAACGCCTGCAGGCGCACGACGCGCCCGGCCGCCGCGCGCTGTACGAGCGCGAGCTGGCGCTGTTCCAGCAGGGCTCGCGGCTGATGGGCGAGCGTGTGCAGCGGGTCGAGATTCCGTACGAAGGCGGCCACCTGAGCGCGCTGTACCTGCCCGCCGACGGCCTGCAGCCCGGCCAGCGCGCGCCGCTGCTGGTGCAGGTCAACGGACTGGACTCGACCAAGGAGATGAAGTACCTGGTGGGCCTGCCCGGCTGGCTGGCGCGGCGCGGCGTGTCCTCGCTGGTGGTCGACCAGCCCGGCACCGGCGAGGCGCTGCGCCTGCACGGCCTGACCGCGCGCTTCGACAGCGAGCACTGGGCCAGCCGCGTGGTCGACTGGCTGGAGACGCGCGACGACGTGGATGCCGCGCGCATCGGCCTGGAAGGCGTGTCGCTGGGCGGCTACTACTGCCCGCGCGCGGTGGCCTTCGAGCCGCGTTTTGCCGCCGGCGTGTGCTGGGGCGCCAACCACGACTGGCGCGACGTGCAGAAGCGCCGGCTCGAGAAGGAAGGCAACTTCCCGGTGCCGCACTACTGGGCCCATGTGTGCTGGGTGTGGGGCGCCAAGGACATCGACGACTTCATGCGCATCGCCGAGAACGTGCACCTGGACGGCGTGGTCGAGAAGATCCGCGTGCCCTTCCTGGTGACGCATGGCGAGAAGGACAGCCAGATCCCGTTGAAGTGGGCCCAGCGCACCTACGAGCAGCTGGTCAACAGCCCGAAGCGCGAGTTGAAGGTGTTCACCGAGCGCGAGGGCGGCGTGCAGCACAGCAGCTTCGACAACAGCATCAACGCCGGCCACTACATCGCCGACTGGGTGGCCGAGACCCTGTGAACCCCGCGCGAAGCGCCTGTGGCACCGCCCCCCAGGGGGGCGCTGCCAGCGGCTCGTACCGCGCTGTCGCCATCACTGAACACTGCAAGGACACAAGAGCATGAACATCATCGGACCCGACGCCCTGGTCTTCGGCGTTGACGACCTGGCGGCCTGCGGCCAGTACCTGGTCGACTACGGCCTCAGCGACGTCGGCAATGGCCGCTACGAGGCGCTGGACGGCACCGCCGTGGTCATCCGCCACCAGGACGACAGCACGCTGCCGCCCGGGCTGGGCACCGCCAGCCTGCTGCGTGAAACCGTCTACGGCGTGGCCGATGCCGCCACGCTGGACGCCATCGCCGCCGAGCTGGGCCGCGACCGCACCGTGACGCGCCAGGGCGGCGTGCTGCGCTGCCACGACGACATGGGCTTCGCGCTGGCCTTCCAGCTCACGGTGCGCCGACCGCTGGCGTTGGCGGCCGAGACGGTCAACGCCCCGGGTGCCGCGCCGCAGCGCGGCCCCAATGCGCTGGGCCTGCCGCCCGAGATGCCGGCGCGGCCGCGCTCGCTGTCGCACGTGGTCTATTTCGTGCCTGATGCGGCCCGGGCCGAGGCCTTCTATGCGCGCCTGGGCTTCGTGTGCACCGACCGCTTCACCGGCGTGGGCCCCTTCCTGCGCCCGGCCGGCACACTGGACCACCACACGCTGTTCATGATCCAGACGCCGCCGTTCATGAAAGGGGTGGAGCACTTCACCTTCCACCTGGGCGGCCCCACCGAGGTGCTGCTGGCCGGCACGCGCTTCGTCGAGAAGGGCTACCAGAGCTTCTGGGGGCCGGGCCGCCACCGGTTCGGCAGCAACTGGTTCTGGTACTTCAACAGCCCGCTGGGCTGCCATGTGGAGTACGACGCCGACATGGACCTGCACGACCAGCACTGGTCGCCGCGCGAGGTGCCGATGAGCGCCGACGCGTCGCAGCTGTTCCTGTTCCAGCACCGCGAGAAGTGGGCGCCTTCGGGTCCGCCCCCGGGGGCCGCGCCCGGCGGCCAGCCGGCGCACTGAGCCGGCTGGCGCACGCCTGCACGTCCACACGCCCGCCCGCACGCCTGCCCGCACGCCCGAACATGCGCCTGTGCCATCTCAGCGAGCTGCCCGACGGCGGGGCGCGCGGCTTCGATCCGCAGCGCAGCGGCCAGGACAGTGTGCTGGTGCTGCGCCGCGGCAGCGCGCTGCGCGCCTATGTCGACGCCTGCCCGCACCACGGCACGCCGATGGCCTGGCGCAAGAACGCCTACCTCAACGCCGCCGGCGACCGCATCGTCTGCGCCGCGCATGGCGCCCTGTTCGATCCCGACACCGGCGTGTGCACGCTGGGCCCGTGCCTGGGCCAGGCGCTGACGCCGCTGGCACTGCGCGTGGATGCCCAGGGCCAGGTGCATCTGGCCACATCCACCGACACCCCCACATATCCCCAGGAGACATCAACATGAGCCTCGCGGCACGGCGCATCCTCATCATCGGCGGCGGCTTCTCCGGCATGTCGGCCGCCATCCAGTGCGCCAAGCTCGGCGCCGAGGTGGACCTGGTCGAGATCGACCCGGGCTGGCGCAGCTACGGCGCCGGCATCAGCCTGGGCGGCGCCACGCTGCGGGCCTTTCGCACGCTGGGCGTCCTGGATGCCTTCCTGGCCCAGGGCGCGGCCAGCGACGGCGTGCGCATCTGCGCGCCGCATGGCCCGCAGGTGGCCGAGCTGCCCACGCCGCGCATCGCCGGGCCCGAGGTGCCGGGTGGCGGCGCCATCATGCGGCCGGTGCTGGCGCGCATCCTGGCCGAGGCGACGCGCGCGGCCGGCACCACGGTGCACCTGGGCTGCAGCTTCACCCGCATCGCGCAGGACGCCGAGGGCGTGGACGTGAGCTTCACCGACGGCCGGCAGCGCCGCTACGACCTGGTGATCGGCGCCGACGGCCTGTACTCGCAGGTGCGCGAGGCGGTGTTTCCCGGCGCGCCCAGGCCGCGCTACAGCGGCCAGGCCGTGTGGCGTGCCGTGCTGCCGCGGCCCGCGGAGATCGACACCGCCACGCTGTGGATGGGCCCGCGCATCAAGCCGGGGGTGAACCCGGTGTCGGCCAGCGAGATGTACCTGTTCGTCACCGAGCCGCGGCCCAGCAATGTGCACGTGGACCCGGCCAGCTTCTGCGACCAGCTGCGCGCGCTGCTGGCCGATTTTCCGGCGCCGGCGGTGCAGGCCATCCGCGACCAGATCGGCCCCGATTCGCAGATCGTCTACCGCCCGCTGGAAGGCCTGCTGATGCGCGAGCCCTGGCACCAGGGCCGCGTGGTGCTGATCGGCGACACGGTGCACGCCACCACGCCGCACCTGGCCTCGGGCGCCTGCATCGGCATCGAGGATGCGCTGGTGCTGGCCGAAGAACTGGGCCGCCAGGCCGATCTGGCCACGGCGCTGGCCGTGTTCCAGGCGCGGCGCTGGGAGCGCTGCCGCATGGTGGTGGAGAACTCGGCCCGCCTGGGCGAGATCGAGATCGCCGGTGGCGACAAGGACGAGCACGCGCGCATCATGCGCGAGTCGCTGATGGCGCTGGCGCAGCCCATCTGAGCCCGGGGCGGCGGGCGCATGCCCGCTGCCCGGCAGGCGTCGATCCCCGTTTCGTGGCCGCGGGATTGCCCGCGGGGTGATTGCCAAAGTCTCCGGCGGCAGACCACACTGCGGCCGCAACCGATGGGCCGTGCGCGCGATTCGCGCGCGGCAAGCGATCGGGCGCCACGAACGGAGACCGGTCATGCAGTCGAAAGTCCCGACGGAGCGCGTCGCGCCGATCCGGCACTGGTCCAGTGACGGCGTCACGCGCGCCGATGCCACCGACGCCTGGCAATCGGCGCTGGCCGAGAACTACGGCCAGTGGCAGGTCACGAAAGCGGTGGACCGGCACTTCGCCGCGCGCATGCGCCAACGCGATCTCGGCGGCTTGCGGGTGGTGGAATGCGTCTGCGACCCCTGCACCGGCCGGCGTGCGCCGCCGTTGATCAGCCGCGATCCGCAGCCCTACATCGGCGTGCAGATCACCAAGGCGGGGCGCGAGCGCTTCCATTTCGGCGACGAGGCCATCGGCCTCGGCGCCGGTGACCTGGTCATCTGGACCAGCACCCAGCCGGCCGAGTTCACGGTCACCGAGCGCCTGCACAAGGTCACGCTGGTGCTGCCCTGGGCCGAGCTGCAGGAACGCCTGCCACGGCGCGCAGCCCTCACCGGCAACCTGATCGACAGCCGCACCGGCATCGGCGCGCTGCTGTACTCGCATGTCGACAGCCTGGCCCGCCAGCTCGACCTGTTCACCGAATGCGACCACGCCGCCGTGCGCCGCGCCACGCTGGAGCTGCTGTCGGCGGCCATGGGCCAGCGCGTGGCTGCGCCCGAGCGCAGCCTGTCGCTGCGCTACCTGAGGCAGCTGCAGGACTACATCCTTTCCAACCTGCAGGACGAACAGCTCTCGCCCACCCGCATCGCCGCGGCCAACAACATGTCGACGCGCTATGTGCACATGCTGTTCGCGCAGATCGGGGTCAGCGCCTCGTCCTGGATCCGCACGCAGCGCCTCGAGCGCTGCAGGGACGACCTGCGCAGCCGCGTGCACCGCGACTGCAGCGTGTCCGAGATCGCCTATGCCTGGGGCTTCAACGATCCGTCGCACTTCTCGCGGGTGTTCAAGCAGCAGTTCGGCGTGACGCCCCGCGCCTACCGCGAATCGGGCGCCGCCGGCGCCTAGGCGGCCCAGGCGGCCTGGGCCTCCTCCCAGCCGACCACGGCGATCGGGCTGCCATCGGGCCGGATGAAGGTGAGCGGGCCGAGGAAGGTCATGTAGAACTCGCTGGCCACGGGGAAGAAGGTCTTGTCGTGACGCGCCCCCGAGGACTCGAAGCCGTAGCCCGGGGCGATGGCGGTATCGCCGCCGGCCTGTTTGCCGCCGCGCACGTCCATGCGCCCCATGGTGAGGAAGTACTCGCCCGGGCCGGCGTGGATGTGCGCCGCGAAGGACGAGCCGGCCGGGCAGTCGAAGATCGCGGTCCACGCGCCCATCTCGGGCGCCACATTGAGCAGCTTCCAGCGGATGCCGCCGGTCGAGAAGCCCGTGGGGAACGGCTGCCAGTCCACGTCATCGATCTGGACATAGGCTTCCTGGGTCTTCGGCTTCATGGGAGGGGGTCTCCGGTTCGATGCAAGGCCTCGCGGCCAGGGCCGGCCATCGAGGATCGGCCGGTGCGCCAGCGCCGCGGCGCGACCGGTGCGTGGACGATAGGCAGGGCGCCGCCAACACCCTGGCGCAGGCGGGAAATGCGGCTTGATGCAGCGTGAACGCTCCGGGTATTCGCGCAGCGCAGGCCGGCAGGCCTGCGCGCACGTGGACGCGCCCCCGCCGGCCGATGTGCGGCTCAGGCCGCGACGGTGCGGGCCAGGGCCGCGCCCTGCGCGGCCGCCGGCAGCGCCGGCAGCGCCGGCGCATCGGCGCTCGCGGCCGCCACCTGCCCGATGTCACCGTCGTGCACCACCACGCAGTTGCGAAGCCGCTTGGCGGCGTACAGGCGCCGGTCGGCCTCGGCGATCAGCGCCGGCAGCTGATCGATGGCCAGCACCTCGTCCAGCGCCGCAACGCCGATGCTCACGGTGACGATCGGCGCCCCGTCGGCCAGCGGGGCCTGGGCGATGGCGAGCCGCAGCCGCTCGGCCACCTCGTGCGCCTGCGGCAGCCGGCTGCCCGGCAGCATCACGACGAACTCTTCGCCGCCCCAGCGCGCGACCACATCGGTCTGCCGCACTGCGCCGGCGGCGCGTGCCGCCGCGCCGCGCAGCACGGCATCGCCCATCGGGTGGCCGAGGCTGTCGTTGATGCGCTTGAAGTGGTCCAGGTCGAGCAGCAGCACCGAGGCGGCGCGATGCCCGCTGCCGCGGCGGTTGGCCTGCAGCAGCTGCAGGTTGGCAGCCTGCAGAAAGCCGCGGCGGTTGAGCACGCCGGTCAGCGGATCGGTCACGCTCAGGCGCTCGACGCGCTGCTGCAGTAGCTCGATCAGGATCAGCAGGAAGGCCAGATTGACCACCACCGAGAGCACCAGGTCCAGCGCCAGGATGGCGGCCGGGATCGGTGCAACAGTGCCCTGCGGATGCACGGCAGGGGCCCGCGCAAACTCCCAGAGGCCACCCAGGTTCATCAGCAGCAGGAAGGCCATGGCCCCGCTCATCACCAGGGCACCGCGCAGCTGGCGGCGCTGCGGCCAGCAGATCACGAGCAGCATCACGATGCACAGGCTGGTGGCCACCATCATCAGCGGGCGCACCAGGGCCAGTTCGCCGGCAGACCAGCCGATCGCCGCCTGCGCGCAGGCCAGGGCCGCCGGCCAGCGCCAGTCCATCGCGCGCCGCTCGGATCTCAGCAGCAGACGCATCGCGGCCACGTGCATGGCCGCACCCAGCACCACGAGGGCCGCCGCCAGCGGCTCGAGAAGTGCCAGCCGGGTGTCGACCGACGTGGCGCTGGACAGCAGGACGTAGACCCGGTCCAGGCTCAGCGCCAGGTTGCCGATCACCCAGTAGCGCAGCGCGCGGCCATCGCCCTGCCAGGTCGATGGCAGCAGCACCAGCACACCGGTGGTGAGCAGGCCCACCAGCAAGGTGGTGAAGATGATGGCTGAGGCCGGGATGGCCGTCATGGCGGGCTCCACCCGCGCAACACAGCCCGGGTGAGCGCTTATCGGCACCCGCGCGGCCAACTTGAGCCCCGGCCCGCCGGGCGGGCGGGCGCCCCGGCGCCTCAGATGCGCTTCAGACCTTCGCCGAACACGTCCAGCGCCTTGAACAGCAGCTTGCGCGGGATGGTCAGCGAGGGCATCACGCGCATCACATTGCCGTAGCGGCCGCACGGAACCATCAGCACGCCATGGCTCATCAGGTGGCCCATCAGGCGGCCCACGCGCTCGCCGGTGAGCGGCTGCTTGCTGACCTTGTTCTCCACCAGCTCGATGCCGATCATCAGGCCGCGGCCGCGCACCTCGCCCACCAGCGGGCTGTCGAAGCTGCGGATGTGCGCCTGGGCCTCCAGGCCCAGCGCACGCGCGCGGTTGAGCAGGTCGAGCCTGGTGTCCTGCAGGATCGCGATGTTGGTCAGTGCCACCGCGGCCGAGACCGAGTTGGCCGCAAAGGTGTTCGGCGCCGAGCCGTCGGGGATCCTGGCCGCGAGGTCGGCGCGCATCACCAGGCCGGCCATCGGCACATCGCCGCCGATGCCCTTGCCGAAGGTCAGCATGTCGGGCTGCACGCCCGAATGCTCCACCGCCCACATCTTGCCGGTGCGCCCGGCGCCGGACTGCACCTCGTCGACGATCAGCAGCGCGCCGCTCTTGTCGCAGGCCTTGCGCAGCAGCTGCAGGAACTCGGGCGAGGGCGGCACGTAGCCGCCCTCGCCCTGCACCGGCTCGACGATCACCGCGGCCACGTCATCGGCGGCGGTGTAGGGCGTGTTCAGCAGGTAGTCCACGTACTCGCCGGCAATCTGCTCGGCGCTCTTGTGCGTGGTGTCGAACGGAAAGCGGTAGGCATACGGATAGGGCGCGTGGATCACCCCGGCCATGAAGGGCCCGAAGCCCTTGCGGTAGGCCGTGCCGGTGGTCAGCGAACCCGAGGCCGCCCACACGCCGTGATAGCCGCCATGGAAGGCGATGACCTGGTGGCGCCCGGTGATGCGCTTGGCGAACTTCACCGCCGCCTCCAGCGCATCGCTGCCGCCCTGGGCGAAGTAGGTGATGCAGTTGCCGCGCAGGCCCTCGGGCATGATCTGCGAGAGCTTGGTGGCCAGCTCGGTGCGCCGGGTGCTGTTGACCTCCATCGCGTGCATCAGCGATTCGGCCTGCTCGCGCATCGCCGCCACCACGCGCGGATGGCAGCGGCCCACGCTGCTGACGCCCACGCCGGCCGACAGGTCGATGAAGGTGTTGCCGTCGGGATCCTTGAAGGTCACGCCGAAGGCCTTGTCCATGACCACCGGCATGCGGCCGCCGCCGCGCGCCATCGATTCGGTGGCGGCCGACTGCGCCAGCGCAGCGGCGGCCTTGGGGCCGGGAAAATCGGCCGTCACCATCTTCGGCGCATCGGCAAAGCTCAGGGATTCCAGTTCGGTTTCGATCACGACGGACCTCGTTGAAAGCAGTGGATCAGACGTGGCAATGGTGACCTGGTGCCCTGCGCGCAGGTAGCCTGAATCGGCAGCTGCTGAGCCGGCAAACGATGAACCGGTGCGCTGCCAAGTGTGTGGGAACGCAGCCACGGCCCGTGTTTCAACGCGGGCGAAGTGCTGCTGCTGGGCAGGTTCGACGCCCCGGCCGCCACGCGCTGCGCCGGCTCAATGCCGCGCCAGCGCGCGGCGCCAGGGTGTGCGAGGGCAGTTCGCCGAAGCGGTGGCGGTCGCCATGGCTGAAGCGGCTGAAGTGCCAGGAGCCCTGGGTTTCGACGGCATCGATGACCTGGCGCGCGGATCAGAGCATGCGCTGCAGCACGTCGGCCTCGCCGCCGCGGTGCTGCAGCCGGTGCTTCACGGCGCCGGCCACATGCAGCACCAGCAGCACCAGCAGCAGGTAGGCCAGCACGCGGTGCAGCCACTGGAACACCTCGAACCAGCGATCGTTCTTGGGCAGCAGCTCGGGCACATGGCCGAAGAAGAAGAAGGGCACGCCATCGCTCTGGGTGAAGGTGCTGGACATGGCGTAACCCATCAGCGGCACGGCCAGCATCAGCACATACAGCAGGCGGTGCACGGCATGCGACAGCCAGCCCTCCCAGGGCTTGAGGCCGGCCGCGGTGGCCGGCAGCTGCCCTTGGGCCTGGCTGCGCCAGCGCAGCAGCAGCTGCACCAGGCCCAGCAGCAGCGCCAGCAGGCCGAACTGCTTGTGGTTGGGGTACAGCTGCTCGAACTTGGCGGGCAGGTCATCGGGCAGGTTGACCATCAGCAGGCCGACGGCCAGCGTGCCGATCAGCACCAGCGCGCGCAGCCAGTGCATGGCGCGCATGGCCGGCGGGTACCGGCCCGCAACAGGCCCGGTTTGGGGTGAGGTGGCAAGGGTGGACATGGCAAGGGCTCCGGCTGGGGTGGGGTTCAGGTGCTCACCGGCGTGAGGTAGTCGCGGCGGTAGCGCGCACCCAGGCTGGTGAGAATCTCGTAGGCATTGGTGTCGGCGGCCCGGGCCAGGGCATTGATGTCCTGCACCTCGTCCACCACGTCGAACAGCGCGCCCGGCAGCAGGCGCTCGACGGCGACGTCGGTGACGTCGACCGTGACCGTGTCCATCGACACGCGGCCCACCACCGGCACGGCCTGGCCGCCGAAGCGCAGCTGGCCGCGGTTGCTGGCGCTGCGCAGGTAGCCGTCAGCATAGCCCACCGACACCGTGGCCAGGCGCGTGCGGCGCTCGGCCCGCCAGGTGTGGTTGTAGCCCACCGCCTCGCCGGCCGCGATCTCGCGCCACTGGATCATGCGCGCCTGCACGCGCACCACCGGCCGCATCGGGTTGGGCTGGCCCGGCACCGGTGCCACGCCGTACAGCGCGGCGCCCGGACGCACCAGGTCGAGGTGGAAGTCGGGGCCCAGGAAGACACCCGACGAATTGGCCAGGCAGCCGAGCGCGCCCGCGAAGCGCTGGTACCAGGGCAGCAAGCGCTCGAGCTGGCAGCGGTTGAGCGGGTTCAGCGGGTCTTCGGCGCTGGCCAGATGGCTCATCACCAGCGTGGTGGCGATGCCGGCCAGCCCGTCGCCCTGGCTGGCCAGGCGCGCCAGAACCGTGGGCGGCAGGCCCAGCCGGGCCATGCCGGTGTCGACCTGCAGCGCGGCCGGCAGTGCGCGGCCTTCGCGCTGCGCCAGGGCACGCCAGCGCAGCACCTGGTCCACGCTGTTGAGCACGGGCACCAGGCCGTAGGCCAGGCACTCGGTCTCTGCCCCCGGCAAGGGGCCGTGCAGCACATGCACGCGGGCATCGTCGGGCCAGGCATCGCACAGCGACTGGCGCAGGCGCACGCCCTCGTCGACAAGGGCCACGAAGAATTCGCGGCAGCCTGCCCGCAGCAAGGCCCGCACCACGGCGCTGGCGCCCAGGCCGTAGGCATCGGCCTTGACCACCGCGCCGCAGCGCGCAGGCGCGGCGCGGCGCGCCAGGTGGCGCCAGTTCTCGACCAGGGCCACCAGGTCGATGCGCAGCACGGCCGGCGCGCGCGCCAGCGCCAAAGACGCACTCATGGCCGGGCCGGTTCCGGCGCGTCCTTCACGACACCCTGCCGCGAGTACAGCACCGTGCGGCCATCGCCGGTCATGCTCAGGGCGGTGAGCGCCGCGCGGTCGGGGCGCAGCGCGCCGGTGAAACTGGCGCCGCGGTCGGTGCTGCGCAGCGTCAGGCCGTCCAGGCCCACGGCCGTCACCACGCCCAGGTGCTGGGCCATGGCCGTGATCGAGGACTTGCTGGCGGTTTCCACGCGCTGCCAGTTGCGGCCCTCGTCGGTGCTGCGGTAGAGCGAGCCGCGCAGCCCGGCCACCAGCAGCACCCCGTCAGGCAGGGCCAGGCCGGTCCAGAACGAGCCCTTGTAGCCGGTGGCGGCATAGGTCCAGCTGGCGCCGCGGTCGTCCGAGCGCAGCACCATGCCGCGCTCGGCCGCGGCATACAGCCGGCCCTGGGTGTCGGCGAACAGGCCGAGCAGGTTGAGGTCGGCCTTTCTGCTGCCCTCGGGGGGCTCCATCGTCACGCGCTGCCAGCTGGCGCCGGCATCGCCGGTCACGAGCACCAGCGACCACAGGCCCACCGCGACGCCGTGCCGCGCGTCGAAGAAGTGCACCGCGAACAGCGGCTGGTCAGCCTTCACGTCCTGGCGCTGGCGCACCCAGGTCTCGCCACCGTCGGTGGTGGCCAGCACCGTGCCCCAGTGGCCCACGGCCCAGCCCCGGCGCTCGTCGGCAAAGCTGACGGCGGTCAGCGTCACATCCACCGGCACCTCGCGGGCCTGGCGGAAACTGCGCCCGCCATCGTCGGACAGCATGACCACGCCACGCTCGCCCACCGCCACCAGGCGGCGGCCGGCCTGGGCACTGGCCAGCAGGCCGGCCTGGGCCGACTGCGGCACGCGCGCGGCGGCCACGGTGACCGGCTCGGCCGGCAGACGCGCCGGCGCCGCAGCGCCCGCTGCCGTGGCGGCCGTGCCGGCCAGCGGCGCCGACAGATGCGTGGCGAGCAGGATGCCCAGAATGGCCTGCAGGCGCTTCGAGGTGCGGATTGGCATGGTGTCGTCAGTGGTGCTGCAGACCGGTGGCACGCACCGGCCTGCGTCGGGGAAACAGCCGCTCCAGCAGCACCGCCACAGCGGGCAGCGTGGTCATGGCCATGACCATGTTGACCATGAACATGAAGGCCAGCAGCTTGCCCATGTCGGCCTGGAACTTGAGCTGCGAGAACGACCAGGTGGCCACGCCAACGGCCAGCGTGATGGCGGTGAAGATGGTGGCCATGCCCACCTCGAGGATGGCGTGCTCGACCGCCTTGACGATGCCCTGGCCGCCGGCCAGGTGCATCAGCAGCCGGTTGTAGATGTAGAACGCATAGTCCACGCCGATGCCCACCGCCAGCACCATCACCGGCAGCGTGGCCACGGTCAGGCCGATCTGCAGCTCCTTCATGAACCAGTAGCCGATGAAGGTGCCGATGGTCAGCGGCAGGCAGCAGGCCAGCACGGCGCGCAGGTCGCGGTAGACCAGCAGCACCAGGCCGACGATGGCCGCGTAGACGTAAAGCATCATCGGCAGCTCGCTGCGCTCGACCTCGTCGTCGATGGCCGCCAGCACGCCGGCATTGCCCGAGGCCAGGCGGATGCTGACGCCGGGCAGGCTGTGGCTGGCGCGGAAGGTCTTCACTGCATCGATCACGCGCTGGATGGTGGTGGCCTTGTGGTCGGTGAGGAACAGATGCACCGCGGTCATGCTGCAGTCCTTGCGCATCATGCCGCGCACACGGGCGATCTCGGTGGACAACGCGGCGTAGTTGCCGGGGTCGATGGGCACCACCGCCATCTTCGGGTTGCCCTCGTTGTAGCCCTCGTTGTACAGGCGCAGCAGGCCGGCGTAGGACGACACCGACAGCACGCCCGGCACCGCCTGCATGGCCCATGCGAAGCGGTCCTGGAACAGGCCCAGGTTGACGCTCTCGCAGCTGTCGGGCGCGGCCTCGAAGATCACGGTCAGCCAGTCCAGGCCGGTGTCGTAGTGGGTGGCGATGGCCACGGCGTCGCGGTTGAAGCGTGCGTCGGCGCGCAGCTCGGGCGCCCCGGGCTGCAGCGTGCCGACCACGCGGTCACGGCTTTGCCACACCGCCACCGCGAACACCGCCGCCGACAGCAGCACCACCACCACGGCGTTGCGCGGCTCGGCCGCGCGGGCCAGCATGCGCAGCCAGACCGAGCGCCGCTCGCGCTGCAGCACGGCGCGGTCGGCATAGGCGCGGTCGACCTTGAAGTACGAGGCCGCCAGCGGCAGCATCACCAGATTGGTGACGATCTTGTAGGCCACGCCCAGCGAGGCGGTGACGGCCAGCTCGCGCACCATCGGGATCGGGATCAGCAGCAGCGTGACGAAGGACACAAAGGCCGTCACCAGCGCCAGCGTGCCGGGGATCAGCAGGCCCGAGAAGCTGTGGCGGCAGGCCTCGAAGTTGCTGTGGCCATGCGCGATCTGGCGCACGATGAAGTTGATCTGCTGCACGCCATGGCTCACGCCGATGGCGAACACCAGAAAAGGCACCAGCACGCCCAGCGGATCCAGCCCGTAGCCCAGCAGGCGCAGCGTGCCGAACTGCCAGACCAGCGAGGTCAGCGAGCACACGATGGGCAGCAGCGTGAAGCGCAGCGAATGGCAGTACCAGTACACCGCCAGGGCGGTGAGCAGCAGGGCCATCGCGCAAAAGCGCAGCACCGAGCGCGCGCCATCGGCGATGTCGCCGATCTGCTTGGCAAAGCCGATGATCTGGATCTCGTACTGGTCGTTCTCGAAGCGTGCGCGGATCTTGTCCTCGAGCAGGTGGTTGTAGGCCACGTAGTCCAGCTTCTGGCCGCTGGCGTCGTACTCGTTGAGCTCCACCGTGACCATGGCGCTGGTCTCGTCACGCGCCACCAGCGTGCCGACGAAGCCGCCCTGCCGCGTGGCACGCCGGATGTCGTCGATGCGCTGCTCGGTGAGCTGCTCGGGGGTGATGGTGCCGTCGATCAACGGGTCGGCGCGAAAGCCGTCCTCGGTGATTTCGTTGACGAAGCTGTTGGGTGTCCACAGCGACTGCACGCCCAGGCGCTCGACATTGGGCAGGTAGCTGACCGCCTGGGTCACCTCGTACAGGTGCTTGAGCGCATCGGCGCGCCAGATGTCGCCCTGGCGCGCCTTGACCACGATGTTCAGCCGGTTGGCGCCCAGCACATCGTTGCGGTAGGTCTGGAAGGTCTGGATGTACTCGTGGCCCAGCGGCATCTGCTTGTCGAAGCCCGCGTCCATGCGCAGCTGCAGCGCGAACCAGCCCATCAGGCCGGTGAACAGCAGCAGCAGCACCAGGATCGGTGTGCGCCACTGGAAGGCAAGGTCCTCGAACCGGTGGACGGTCCGGCTCAGCGGGTTCTGGAGTGCAGCGGCGTGGGACACGGTGTGGACGATGGCAGGGTCAGAAGTTGCGCGACAGGGTCAGGCCGACGAAGTTGCGGTCGCGCAGCGGCTGGTCGAACACGCGCTTGCCGCCGAAGAAGGCCGCGTAGTTGATCGAGGCCTGCCACTTGGCCGGGTTCTGCACGAAGCTGACGATCAGGTTGACCGACTTGGCGCCTTCCATGAACTGGCCGGCGCCATTGGGCGTGCGGCCCTTGACGGCATGGAAGAAGTAGACCTCGGGCACCACCTGCCAGCCCGGCACCAAGGTGCCGTCATACACCCAGCTGAAGTCGAAGTTGTAGCCCCAGGCGGTCTTGGAGCCCACGGCCTCGGGGGTGCCGGCGGGATCGAACTCCTGGCCCCAGCCCCAGGCGCCGGCGCTGATCGGGTCGCCGCCATAGCTGGGCTTGAGCTTCGGGTAGCGCACCACCACCGCCTCGGCCATCAGCGTGGCGGTGTCGGCGCCCAGCAGGCGCAGCACGCCGCCACCGATGTTGGGCGTCAGGCTCAGCAGGCCGGTCAGGTGCCATTGCAGCTTCTTCTCGTCGACCCAGCAATTGCCACCCTGCGACGAGCAGCCCGACACCGCCGAGTTCAGCGCCACCGCGTCCTTCGGCCGGTAGCTCAGCTCGGTGCCGATGGCCCAGTCGCCCAGCGGCATGTTGGCGCTGACGCCATATAGGCGCCGGTTCTCGGCGTAGCGCCAGCCCACCGCGCCATGGCCATCGGCGTTGGTGCTGAAGTTGGGCGCCTTGTCGTGGTAGTTCATGGCATAGGCGCCCAGGTTCAGCTGGGTGCCCTCGGGCTGGTAGCGCAGGGCCGCGCCCCACTGGCCGCCACGGCGCGCCTTGCGCTCGATCAGGCCATAGGCGTCATGGCCCTTGCCCAGGCCGTTGGCGGTGGACCAGTAGCTGCCGGTGGGCGGCATGTTGTTGGCATTCCACACCGGCTGCACATAGGCCTCGACGTTCAGGCCGCGGCCCAGGCCCGAGGCCACGCTGATGATCGGCGCCGGCAGCACCGCCTCCTTGAGTTGCGTGCCCGGCTGCGACAGGCGCATCACGTCGACCGCATTGGTGCTGTTGATGCCGCCCGGCAGGAACAGGCTCTCGCCCCAGCTGATGACCTGGTTGCCGGCGCGCACGCGCAGTGTCTGCTCGCCCACATGGAAGCTCTTGCTGACCCACAGGTCGAGCAGCCGGGCCTTGAAGCGCAGGTCCTTGCGCGCATCCGGGGCCAGGCCGTCGCCCAGGGCCGGCGGCGTGGTGGCGCTGAGCTGGCCGGTGGTGCTGGTGGCGCTGAGGTCGCGCACCCAGTTCACGCGGCCCAGCACGGTGAAGTCATCGGGCAGCTTCACCAGCAGCTCATGGCTGCCCTTGACGTAGCTGGTGAAGG
>CAYPDO010000006.1:0-13593 GCA_964409495.1 uncultured Bordetella sp. | reverse complement strand
GTGTCGAACACGTAGCGGCCTTCCAGCAGGTTGTACTGGACCATGGCCATGCCGTCGCAGGAGCCGGTCTCGTACAGCGGCATCACGAAGCCCTCGCGCAGCTTGGACAGCTTGCCCTGGCCGTCGAAGTCGTCCATCACCAGCGGCGCCCAGCTGTCCTCGTCGAGGTAGATCGTGCGCTTGGGCGCCGAGTGGCGCATGCCGCTCTTCACGGTGGCCTCGACCACCCACACGCGGTGCAGCTCGTAGCGGCGGTGGCTGGGCGCGATGAAGTCGGGCTTGGCCACGTCCTCGAACCTGGCCTTGAAGTCGTAGCCGCCGAAGGCGTTGTACGGCACGATCATGTCCTTCTTGCCCACCAGCTTCCAGTCGAAGCGGTCGAGCGCGCCGTTGAACACGTTGGGCTCGTCCAGCGTGTACTGGTTCTCCATGCCGATCTGCGGCGAGTCGTGCGAGTACGAGGGCATGCGGCGCACGCGGCGCTGGCCGGGGAAGTAGTAGAAGGTCTCGTTCTCGGCCTGGTTGATGAACTGCGTGATGGCCAGGGCCTGGCCGGCCAGCGCCGTGGGCGCGTTGTAGGCGAAGAACACGTAGAACTCGACCGGCGGCAGCGTGGACAGCAGCGTCGAGCCCTTGGCACCGCCCGGGAAGAACAGCGACTGCTCGGAGTCGGCGCGGATCCACTCGGTGCTGCCGCGGCGCGGCGACACCGCGGTGATCGTGCCCTTGTAGTCGATGCCCACGCCGCGGTAACGCATCTTGGCGTTCCACATCGCCTGCACGCCGTTGGCCGGCATCGGGAACGGATAGCCCGGCACCACGGCCTCGGCCAGGCTCCAGCCATCGGCACCGACCTTGGCCGTGCCGACGTTCTTGCGCGTGTTGGCAGCCACGAAGTCGGGCACGCCGCAGGTGCGCCGCGTGGGGTAGACATCCATGCGGTAGTCCTTGCGCTGCTTGAGCATCGCCAGCTGGCCGGCCGAGAGCTTGTCGGCGTACTTGTCGGCACTGGCCGCATCGATGCTGTAGAGCGGCTTGTCGTCCTTGTACTTCCAGTGGTCGCGGCGCAGCTTGCCCCACTCATAGCCGGGCAGCGGCGCCTGGGCACCTTCCCACGCGGGGATCGTGCCGTCCTTGTTGCCCTCGCGCTGCGCGCCTGACGGGGTGAGCCTGTCCAGTTGCGCCAGATCGGCGGCGGTGGCGAATTGCGCAGCGCCGCACAGCCAGACGACGAGCGGGACAAGCCGCTGAGCCAGGCGCGCACGCGGGCGCCGCAAGACGGATTGGGGCATGGGGTGTACTCCGTGGAACGACAAGGGGCGGGAATGACGGCGCGGCAGCCGCGCAAGGGATGGGGTCAGACGATGCTCAGCTGCTCGGCCACCGGGCGGCGCGGCTTGCGCGGCCAGTTGCCGGGCGCGGCACGGCCCACCGTGACCAGCAGCGCGGGGATTTCGTCCGCGCCCAGCCCGAAGCCGGCCTGCACCTGCTGGGGGTCGAAGCCGATCATCGGACCGCTGGACAGGCCCATGGCCTGGGCCGCGTGCATCAGCGTCATCGCGGCCAGCGAGGCCGAGCGGATGGCCTCGTCGCGCTGCATCTGCGGCTGGCCGGCGTAGCTGCGCACTGCGCCGGCGGCCATGCCATCGGCCGCGGCGGCATCCACATGGCCGGAATCCACGAAGGGCTGCAGGCGCTGGCGCAGGCCCACATGCGGGTTCAGGTTGCCGCAGACGATGAAGGTCACCGACGCGTCGCGCACCTTGGGCTGGCCATAGGCCATCTCGCACAGGCGCGCCTTGTGCTCTGCCGTGCGCACGGCAATGAAGCGCCAGTTCTGGGCGTTGTAGGCGCTGGGGGCCTGGCTGGCGTGGTGCACCAGTGCCTGGATCGCGGCGTCGTCGAGCACGAACGAGGGGTCGAAGCGGTTGACCGAGGTGCGCTGGTGGATCAGGTCGAGGGCGGGATGGTCCATGGGGTGTCCGGTGGGTGTTCTGGGTGGTGGGCGTCAGGGCAGCAGCACGGTGATGAGCTTTTCCTCGGTGTAGGCCAGCGCCCCCGAGATGCCGCCTTCGCGGCCGATGCCGCTGGTCTTCAGGCCGCCCCAGGGCAGGTTGGCGTCCAGCGGACTCCAGCAGTTCACGCCCACGGCGCCCACCTCCAGCGCCTGCGCCACCTTGTGCGCGCGGGTCAGGTTGGTGGTCCAGACGGTGGCAGCCAGGCCGTAGCTGGAATCGTTGGCCAGGGCCACCGCCTCGTCCTCGGTCTCGAACTCGATGACCGTGCCCACCGGGCCGAAGATCTCCTCGCGGGCGATGCGCATGTGGTTGTGCGCGCCGGCAAAGATCGTCGGCTGCACGAAGAAGCCGCGGCCGCCCTGGCTGACACCGCCGGCCAGCAGCTGTGCGCCTTCGGCCAGACCGGCCTGGATGTAGCGGTTCACGCGTTCCTGCTGGGCCTTCTTGGCCACCGGGCCCATCTGCACGCCGGGCTGGGTGGGATCGCCCACCTTCACGCCGCGGGCCGCGTCGGCCAGGGCCGCCGCAAAGCGCTGGGCGATGCCCTTTTGCACCAGGATGCGCGAACCGGCGGCGCAGACCTGGCCCTGGTTGACGAAGATGCCCATCGCGCAGCCGCGCACGGCATCGTCGAAGCTGGCATCGTCGAACACGATCTGCGGGCTCTTGCCACCCAGCTCGAGCGCCACGCGCTTGAACAGCGGGCCAGCCGTGCGCTGGATCTCGCGCCCGGCCTCGGGGCTGCCGGTGAAGCTGATCTTGGCCACCAGCGGGTGCTCGCACAGCGCCCGGCCCACCACCTCGCCGACGCCGGTGACGACATTGATCACGCCATCCGGAAAGCCCGCCTCTTGCGCCAGCGCCGCCAGGTGCAGCGCCGATTGCGGCGTTTCCTCGGACGGCTTGATGACCACGGTGCAACCCGCCGCCAGCAGCGCGGCCAGTTTCCAGCAGGTGATCATCAGCGGCGAGTTCCAGGGCACGATGGCGCCCACCACGCCCACCGGCTCGCGCACGGTGTACGCCAGCGTGCGCTGGCCCATGTAGCCGCCGTTGGGGATGGTGCGGCCCTCCAGCGCATTGGCCCAGCCGGCCGCGGCGCGCAGGTGCGAGATGGCGTTGGGCACGTCCATCATGCGCGGCTCGATCGGCGAGCGGCCGATGGCGTTGGCGTCCATGTCGGCCAGCTTGTCGGTGTCGCGTGCCAGCAGATCGGCCAGCTTGTGGAGCAGCACGCCGCGCTGGGCGCCGGTGAGCTGGCCCCAGGCGCCCTGGCGCAGTTGCCGGTGCGCGGCCTGCACGGCGCGGTCGACATCGGCCACGGTGCCGCGTGCGGCGCTGGCATAGGTGGTCTCGTCGACCGGGTTGACCAGCGCCATGCGCGCGCCATCCGAGGCGTCGACTGCCTGGCCATCGATGAAGTGTTTGAGCGAGTTGTCCATGGGGCTCCTGCGCGTGGGAGGTTCGGGGCGGGGACCCTGTGGCGCCTGGGCGGCGGGCAAGAGGCCCCGTTTGTCGAATCGCGGATGCCGGCATCGGAGTGCAGGCGTGGCGGATCCGATTTCAGTTCGGCAGGGCCTGCGGTGGTTAGCCCAAATCAGCAGGTCGGCCGGAGACTGCAGGGGCTCGGGTTTGTGCGAATCGGCTTTGGTGGCGTCGTAGCGCACACTTCTTGCAATCCGCATTGGTGGGATTTGCGGAGAAGCAGCAACATGAACCTGAGAGCCGAAAAATTCGAGGATGTGCACCTTCATGCGGCATCGGTGCACGCCTGGGACCAGACCTACAGCCAGATCTCCCCTGGTTTGGTGCAAAGCTCGCTGTGCCAGATCGACGGCCAGCGCTTCCAGGTCTTCCGCGAGCGCATCAACCAGCGGCTGGTGCAGCAGGGCCAGGCGCCGCGCGACCGGGTGTGTTTTGCCCTGCCGCTGCACCTGACCGGCCGCGCCCGCCTGCAGGGGCGCGAGGCCGACGAGCACAGCATCTTCATCCTCAACGGTGGCGACGAGTTCCTGTTCCACATGCCCCAGGGCATGGACATGCTGTCGATCACCTTCGACCGCGAGACCTTCGAGCGCGCGATGGACGATTCGCCCTGGAGCGCCGACTACCGGCAGTGGCTGCGCCAGCCGGTGCTGCGTGTGCCGGAGCGCCGGCTGGCGATGTGCCGTGACCGGCTGCTGTTCCTGCTGGGCCGCTCGATTGACGAAGTGGACGGCGCGGCACCGGACCGCGCCGAAGATGAACTCGAGCGCGACCTGCTGGAGGAGCTGATCTGCCTGATGGTCGATCCCGGCTTCGACCGGCAGCAGCGCCTGGCCAGTTCACCCGGCAGCTTCATCGTCGAGAAGTGCCACCAGATGACGCTGGCGCAACGCCAGTCGCCCCCATCGGTGATCGACCTGTGCGAGCGGCTGCGCATCAGCCGGCGCACCGTGCAGGACAGCTTCCGCTCGGTGACCCAGACCACGCCGGTGAACTACATCCGCTGCATCCGGCTCAACGGTGTGCGGCGCGAACTGGTGGGCACGCGGGCCGACGAACTGTCCATCGGTGATGCCGCCAGCCGCTGGGGCTTCTTCCACCTCAGCCACTTCGCGGCCGACTACCAGGCGCTGTTCGGCGAGCTGCCCTCGCGCACGCGGCGGGCCTGCGGGCATGTGCGCGCCCGTGCCGCCACCGAGGCGCGGGCGGCCTGAGCGGGCGCCTCTATGGACTGATGCGGCGGCGTTGTGCACTGACAGGAAGTTGCCGTTCGTGGAAGCCGGCGACCAAGTGCGGCCGGACAGGAGCGGCCGATATGAGGCAATGCACCGCGCGATCAGCCCGCAGTGCGGCTTCGCGTGCACCGTCGAAGGGCAACCTCGTGACCGAGGACGACCAGTGGCGCAAGCGCGGGCGCCTGGTCGAGGTGGCGCCGACCGTATGGGGCGACGTGCAGGGGTGATGCCGGCGTGGCCACCCCCGCATCCTGGGGGCAACGGGTCCCCGCGTTTGGGCGGTTCAAAAGTCGGCGGGCGATGTCGGCAGCCTAGACTGCAGGCGCCAACCCCCGACGAAGTGGGGAGGCGTCCAGGAGGAGCCCCCATGCCCATGCCCATGTCCCGCGCGCGGTTCGCCGCCATCACCGCTGCCGCCATGGTCGGTTGCGTCGCCCAGTCCCAGGCCGCCAACCTGGTCACCAACGGTGGGTTCGAGGGTTCCGGCGTGACCCTCAACAACGCGCAGTGCAGCCTGTCTGGCGGCAACACCGTGGCCGGATGGACGAACTTCGTCGGCAACAACTGCTACATCGCCACCGGCTATGGCGCCGGCACCTGGCCGGCGGCCCACGGCGGCATCGCGTCGATGTTCGTCAACAATAACGTGCAGTTCGGGGCGGCGGTGGGCCAGTCGGTCAACCTGACGGCCGGCACGACCTACACGCTGAACTTCTACCTGGCGGGCCTGAACGGCTACGGCCAGGCGACCGTGAACGTGGACATCGGCGGCTTCCACCAGAGCTTCACGAACACCCACAGCACCGTGAGCGACTGGGTGCTGCAGACGATGCAGTTCACGGCTACCAGCACTGTCGCGTCGAACCTCGTCTTCACGTCTGCCGGCGGTGCAGTAGAGCTCGACGACGTGGCGCTGACCGATGGTGCGGCAGTCACGCACCCGGCGCCAGAGCCCGCCAGCCTCGCGCTGGTGCTGCTGGCGCTCGGCGCCTGCGGCGCCGCGGCGGGCGCACGCAGGCGCTGAATCCTTGGCCGCCCGGCACCCCAGCGGGTGCCGGCGCACCGGCCGGTCAGCGGTGCTGGAAATCCGGCGGGCGCTTGTCGAGGAAGGCGTCAAACGCGTCCTTGACGAATCGAGGCAGTTCGGCGCCGGTGCTGGCCTCGGTTCAAGCCGTGCATCGCGTCTCAATCCCCCGAGGGCTGCCCGCCGACGTGTGCCCACCGCAGCGGCGCCTCCTGTGCGTGATGGCCAGGGTGCTCGAGCGGCAACTTCAGGGCTGCGCGATCAGGGCGACGGATGTCGCCGACGGGTCGATTCCAGCCGACCGCCCCAGCGCCCCTCGTACCGTAGACCGGTCGCTGACCGCCGCTCATGCCTAGGCGGCGTCGGCGGCGGCATCAGTCCGAACTGAGCTCGGCCGAACGAGTCGCCAGAACGTCCCGCCGCTTGCTGCGCAGGCGAACCTCTTCCCGGGGGGGGCTGCACGCTCGAGGCAGCGCCACATCAGCGGCACTTCGCTGGTCGACAGGTCTGCCGCCCGGGGATGTGCGGCAGCAGCCCTCCTACACGGCGAGCCGAGGCGTGGTTGGACTTCAATCTTTTGACGCGGCGCCCCGGTGGCCTTGGCCTGCTTCATGGCCAGGCTGGCCAGCAGCGCATTTGTGTCGCCAACAGGCCGCGCAGCCGGCCCGGCACGCTCACTCAGTACTGCGACTGCGGCACCCGCACCACCAGGCCGTCCAGCACCGGGCTGAGGCGGATCTGGCACGACAGGCGGCTGGTGGCGCATTCGTCCAGCGCGCCGTCCAGCATGGCCAGTTCCATGCCCTCGGCCGCGCCCACGCGCTCGGCCCAGGCGGCATCCACCTGGCACACGCAGGTGGCGCAGGAGCACGCGCCGCCGCATTCGGCCACGATGCCCGGGATGCCGTTCTCGGTGGCCACCTGCATCAGGCTGGTGCCGGCGTCGGCTTGCACTGCATGGGCCTGGCCCTGGGGGTCGATGAAGGTCACGGTGATCACGGTGCAATGCCTTTCGGTTCAAGCAGGCTGGCCAGATCGCACGCGGGATCGGCCAGGCGTTGGGGATCAAGCACCTGGCGGGACTCGATGAGTTTCTTGCCCGCCAGGAAGTCCTTGGGGCGGTTGATGCAGTCCAGCGCCAGCAGGCGGCCGCCCTGCAGGTAGAACACCGTGGCGCTGCGGCCGCTGGCCAGCGTGCCGCGCACCACGGTCTGGTCATGCCCCTGCGACAGGCCGGCCATCTGCAGCTTCAGGTCGTACTGGTCCGACCAGAACCACGGCAGCGCCCGGTAGGGCTGCAGCTGGCCGCACAGCGTGGCGGCCGCCGTGCTGGCCTGGGCCACGGCATGGGGCACGGATTCGAGCCGGATCGTGCGGTCGTACAGCGCGCTGTGGAACTCGGTGCAGTCGCCGGCGGCCACGATGTCCGGATCGCTGCTGCGCGCGAACGCGTCCACCACGATGCCTTGCGCCGTGGCCAGGCCGGCCTCGGCTGCCAGCGCGGTGTTGGCGACCACGCCGATGCCCACCACCACCAGCTCGGCCGGCAGGCGCTCGCCGCTGGCGCACCGCACGGCGCTGACGCGGCCGCTGCCTTCCAGTGCCGTGACGCCCTCGCCGCAGCGCACGTCCACGCCCTCCTCGGCATGCACACGCTGGTAGAAGGCCGAGACCTCGGGCGTGGTCACGCGGTGCAGCAGCCGTGGCATGGCCTCCAGCACGGTGACCGCCAAGCCCAGCTTGCGCAGCACCGCCGCCGTCTCCAGGCCGATGTAGCCGCCGCCGACGATCACCGCGCGCTGCGGCGCGTGCTGCGCCATGAAGCCGCGCATGCGGTCCAGATCGGCGATGCTGCGCACGCCGAACACGCCGTCCAGGTCATGCCCCGGCACGGCCAGCGCGCGCGGGCGCGCGCCCACGGCCAGTGCCAGGGCGTCGTAGTGCAGGCGTTCGCCGCCGGCCAGCACCAGCTGGCGCGCCGCGCGATCGATGCGCTCGGCGCGCACGCCCAGGCGGCAGTGCACGCGGGCCTTCTCGTAGGCATTGGCGCCCTTGATCAGCAGCTGCTCGGCCGTCAGGCCGCCGGTGAGGTAGCCCTTGGACAGCGGCGGGCGCTGGTAGGGCAGCAGGCCTTCGTCGCCCAGCAGCGTGATGTCGCCCGCCCAGCCCTGCTGGCGCAGCGCCGGGGCCAGCTGCGCCGCGGCATGGCCGCCGCCAACGACGATGCAGTGCCGTGCGGCCATCAGGCGGCCTCGAAGCGCGCCGGCAGGCGCTTGACGCCGTGCACATGGTTGCTGCGCAGCCGGTCGGCCGGGCCGGTCAGCGTGATCGCGGTCACGCGCGTGCGCATCTCCTCCAGCAGCACCCGCACCTGGAGCTTGGCCACATGCGTGCCCAGGCAGAAGTGCGGGCCGCCGCGGCCGAAGGCCATGTGCTCGTTGGGCGTGCGGTCGATGCGGAACTGCTGCGGCGCGTCGAAGCGCGATTCATCGCGGTTGCCCGAGGCGTAGTACATCGCCACCTTGTCACCGGCGGCAATCTGCGCACCCGACAGTTCGACATCGCGCGTGGCGATGCGGCGCACATAGTGCACCGGCGTGGCCCAGCGGAACACCTCGTCGGCGGCCACGCGGGCGTCGATGTCGCCCTGGCGGAAGCGCTGCCACTGCCCGGGGTGGTCGGCAAAGGCCTTCAACCCGTGCGAGATGGAGTGGCGCGTGGTCTCGTTGCCGGCCACCACCAGCATTAGGAAGTAGTTGCAGAACTCCTGCTCGGTCAGCTCGCGGCCCTCGTACCGGCCCTGGCACAGCACGCTGATGATGTCGTGGGCCGGGTCGATGCGGCGCGCGCGCGCCAGCTCCAGGCCGAGCTTGAACGCGTCCAGCGAGGCCGGGTGGCCGAAGGACATCAGGCGCAGCTGCTCGGGCGTGTAGGCGGCCACTGCCGGGTCGACGAAGTCGGGGTCGTCCGAGCCGATCAGCAGGTCGCTCCAGCGGATCATGTCGTCGCGCCGCTCCTGCGGCACGCCCAGCAGCCGGCACAGCGTGAAGATCGGCAGCTGCTTGGACAGCGCGGCCACCATGTCCACCTCACCGCTGGCGCTGGCGGCCAGCACCTCGTCGATCAGGCGCACCGCAGTGGCGCGGATGCCGGCCTCCAGCGCGCTCACGGCCTTGGGCGTGAAGCCCGGCGCCACGATCATGCGCATGGCCGGGTGCTGCGGCGGGTCCATCTCCAGCAGCGTGCGGCGGGCGTCGTTCTGCGCGTCGTCGAAGTCGTCCAGGCTGATCACGCCGTTGCGCGACGAGTACGTGGCCACGTCGCCCGAGACCTTCAGGATGTCGTCGTAGCGGGTCACGGCCCAGAAGCCCCGGTGGCCGTCGTGCCGCGCGTTCCAGGCCACCGGCGCCTCGCGGCGCAGGCGGGCGAACTCGTCGGCCGGCACGCCGGCATGCCAGATGCCGGCGTCGGACAGGTCGATGCGGGTGCAGGGGCGGTCGGTCAGGGTGGCGGTGTTCATGCGGAGGTGTCCTTGGCCAGGTCGGCCGGGGTGGAAGCCGTGGCCAACCGGCGCGCCTGCCGGTCGGCGATGAAGGCCAGGATCCACCGGGCCACGCGCAGGTCGTCCAGCGGCCCGTCCAGGCTGTGCTGGGCCTGGTCGGTGCGCGTGTCGCCCAGCTCGGCGCGTTGCTCTTCGTAGATGTCACGGGCCAGCACCCGGGTCATCTCGGGATGGGGCTGCACCGTGAACACGGTGTCGCCGATGGTGGTGACGGCCAGCGGACAGAAGCCGTTGCCGGCCAGCACCCGCGTGCCGGGCGCCGGGCGCAGCACCTGGTCCTGGTGCAGCGCGATCAGGCGCAGCGGCGGCAGGTCGGCCGCTTCCGACGCGGCCGGCAGCCAGTCGGGCACGGCCTGCACCGGGTACTGCTGCACACCCACGCCCCAGCCCTGCGGCGCGCGCGCCACCTCACCGCCCAGCGCCTGGTGCAGCAGCTGGTGGCCGTAGCAGATGCCCACCACCGGCCGTTGCGCGACGGCCTGCACCAGAAACTGCGCCAGCGCCGGCTGCCAGGGCTCGGGCTGGTGCACGCTGTGCGGGCTGCCGGTCACCAGCCAGGCATCGCAGTCCAGTGCCGAGGCCGGCAGTTCATCGCGGTGCGCCTTGTAGACCACGAACTGCAGCGACGGATCGGCCAGGCGCAGAAAGGGCGGAAACGGATCCGCCATCTCGCCATGCCGGGCGATCCAGTCGCTGCGCGTCTGGCCGCACTCGAGGATGCCGATGGTGGTCATGTTCAGCCGAGCTCGAAGAAGCGGCGGCGCTCGTCGATGAGCGACTTGCCCTGGAACTGCGCCAGCTGGCAGGTCCGCGTGGCGGCGTAGGCCTCGACGAAGCGCTCGCCCAGCCAGTCCTTGGCGCAGGCCGAGCCGCGCAGCGCCTCGATGGCCGGCTGCATGTGCTTGTGCAACGGCGTGCCATGGCGGTTCTCGGCCTGGTAGCCGTTGCCCAGGGTCTGCGCGCCGGGCTCGATCGCGCCCTCGATGCCGGCCAGGCCGGCGGCCAGCGTGGCGGCCGCGGTGAGGTACGGGTTGGCATCGGCACAGGGCAGGCGGTTCTCGACGCGGATCGACTTCGGCGAGGCACCCACCACGCGCAGGCAGGTGGTGCGGTTCTCCACGCCCCAGCTGAAGGCCGGCGGCGCGAAGGTGCCGGGCGCGAAGCGGCGCCAGCTGTTGACCGTGGGCGCGAACATCAGCATGAACTCGGGCAGGAAACGCTGCAGCCCGCCGATGAAGTGGCGAAAGCGCCTGGACATCTGCTGCGGGGCCGCGGCATCCCAGAACAGCGGCTGGCCGTCGCGGTCGAGCAGCGAGACATGGATGTGGGTGGACTGGCTGTCGGCCTGCTCCGACCAGCGCGGCATGAAGCAGATGGTCTGGCCGCGGCGCATGGCCAGCACGCGCAGGAAGTTCTTCAGCAGCACCGCCTGGTCGGTGGCGCGCAGCGCGGTGTCGGCGGCGATGCAGGCTTCCATGAAGCCGCCGCCGATCTCCTCGTGCATCTTGGCCAGGCGGATGCCCAGCGGGCCGCACATGTCGGCCACGGCGCCGTAGAACTCGCTCTGCGCGGCCTGGTAGATCACCAGGTCATGGCTGGCATGGGCGGTGGCGGTGCACAGGCTGTCGAAGCCCTTCTCCGCCAGGCTCTGCGAGGTCTCGTTGAACAGGGTGTATTCCAGCTCGAAGCCCATCTTGGCCGCGCAGCCCAGATCGGCCGCCCGCGCCAGCACGCGGCGCAGCAGGCTGCGCGGGCAAAGCCCTTCGGCATCGCCGCTGAACTGGGCCAGGTACAGGCCGCCGTCGCCCGCCGCCTCCCACGGGATCTCGCGGCGGGTCTCGGTGTCCACGCGCAGCGCGCTGTCGTGGAAGTCGCCGGTGCCGTCGGTGACGCCGGGCATGTCCAGAAACACGTCGGTGGGGTCCAGCGCCAGCTGGGCCGGCGACATGCCCATGCCGCTGTCGAGGATGCCGGGCAGCTCGGCGGCGGCCACCTTCTGGCCGCGCAGCAGGCCGTTGGTGTCTGCCACCGCAATGGTCACGAAGCGCTCGGGGGTGGGGTGGTGCATGTCGGGTCTCTCGGGGAATGATGGGCAGAGGGCAGGTGTCCGAAGGGCGGGCCAGGCGTCAGCCGCCCTCGGCCTTGATGCCGCGCTCGCGGATGATGCGTTCGTAGCGGGCACGGCCCTGGGCGATGCGCTCGGCCAGCTCGGCCGGCGTGCTGGCGGCGCCCACAAAGCCCAGCGGCGCAAACGCTTCCTTCACCGCCGGCGCGGCCAGGGCCTCGCGCATGGCGGCATTCAGCCGCGCCACCACCTCGGGCGCGGTGCCGGCCGGCGCCAGCAGGCCGAAGAAGCCGGTGATCGTGAGGTCGGCCAGGCCCAGCTCGGCCGCGGTGGGCACCTCGGGCAGCAGCGGGTCACGCGTCTCGCCGCTGACGAACAGTGGCAGCAGCTGGCCGCTGCGCAGCTGCGACAGCAGCGGGGCGATGGCCTCGTCCATCAGCTGGGCATCGCCCTTCAGCAGGGCTTCCTTGGCCGAGGCGCTGCCCTTGTAGGGCACATGGGTCAGCGTGGTGCCGGTGGCCGCCTGGAAGATCTCGCCCAGCAGGTGGTTGCTGGAGCCCACGCCGGCCGAGGCGAAGTTCAGGGCGCCGGGCTTGCGCCGGGCCAGCGCCACGAACTCGGCCACCGTGCGCACGCCGCTGGCCGGCGTGGTGACGAACACGAAGGCCTGGGTGGCGCCCAGGCTCACCGGCACCAGCGTGGCCACATGGCCCTGGTCGGCAAACAGCGCCGGCGCGGCCGTGAGGCTGCTGCCCGTGCCCCAGAGCAGGGTGTGGCCGTCGGGC
Organism: uncultured Bordetella sp.; assembly: GCA_964409495.1. GTDB lineage: Bacteria > Pseudomonadota > Gammaproteobacteria > Burkholderiales > Burkholderiaceae_C > Pseudaquabacterium. Next base: position 1,419 of record CAYPDO010000006.1, on the reverse strand, counting down.
TTGGCCTGCGCCACCGAGCGGGTGCCGATGCGGCCGCCCGCACCGGCGCGGTTCTCCACATTGACCGCCTGGCCCAGCAGCCGCGTGAGCTCGCGCGCCACCACGCGGGCCGACAGGTCGGTGGAGCCGCCGGGCTCGAACGACACCACCAGCGTGATCGGCCGCGTGGGCCAGGCCGCAGCCTGGGCCTGCGCGGCCTGCGGCACCAGCAGGCCGCCGCTGCCCAGGGTGGCGAGTGCGGCGATGCCCGCCAGGCCGGCGGCCAGGCGGCGGCGATGCACGCTGCGGGCCATCACTGCACCCCCATGCACAGGTACTTCAGCTGCACATACTCGTCGATGCCGTGGCGCGAGCCCTCGCGGCCGTAGCCGCTCTGCTTGACGCCGCCGAACGGCGCCACCGCGGTGCTGAGGATGCCGCTGTTGATGCCCACCATGCCGTATTCCAGCCGGCGCGAGACGCGCCACACGCGCGACAGGTCGCGGCTGTAGAAGTAGGCGGCCAGGCCGAACTCGGTGTCGTTGGCCAGGCGCAGCGCCTCGTCCTCGGTGTCGAAGGCGAACAGCGGCGCCACCGGGCCGAAGATCTCCTCCTGCGCCAGCGCGGCCTGCGGCGTCACGCCGGCCAGCAGCGTGGGCTCGTAGAAGGTGCCGCCCAGCGCATGGCGCCGGCCACCGGCCAGCACGCGTGCGCCGTGGGCCACGGCATCGGCCACCAGGGCCTCCACCTTGTGCAGCGCGGCGGTGTTGATCAGCGGACCCTGGGTGACGCCGGCCTCGCGGCCATCGCCCACGCGCAGCGCGGCCACGGCCGTGGCCAGCTTGTCGGCAAAGGCGTCCATCACGCCGCGCTGCACCAGGATGCGGTTGGTGCACACGCAGGTCTGGCCGGTGTTGCGGAACTTGGACGCGATCACGCCCTGCACGGCGGCGTCCAGGTCGGCATCGTCGAAGACGATGAAGGGCGCGTTGCCGCCCAGTTCCAGCGACAGCTTCTTCAGCGTGGGTGCGCATTGCGCGGCCAGCGCGCGGCCCACCTCGGTGGAGCCGGTGAACGACAGCTTGCGCACCACCGGGCTGTGGGTGAGCGCGCCACCGATCTCGGCCGCGCTGCCGGTGATGACCTGCAGCACGCCGCCGGGGATGCCGGCTGCTTCAGCCAGCCGCGCCAGCGCCAGCGCCGACAGCGGCGTCTGCGAGGCCGGCTTGACGATGATGGTGCAGCCGGCGGCCAGGGCCGGCGCCACCTTGCGCGTGATCATCGCGGCCGGAAAGTTCCAGGGCGTGACCGCGGCGCACACACCCACCGGCTCCTTCACCGCGATCAGCTGCTTGTCGGCCCACGGCGAGGGCATCACGTCGCCGTAGATGCGGCGCGCTTCTTCCGCGAACCACTCGATGTAGGACGCGGCATAGGCGA
>CAYPDO010000005.1:0-34474 GCA_964409495.1 uncultured Bordetella sp. | reverse complement strand
AGCAAGGGCTTCACGATCAAGGAGATCGCCAGCCTGATGGGCATCAAGTGGTTCACCGTCAACGACCACATCAAGTCCATCTACAAGAAGCTCAACGTGTCCAGCCGCGCCGAGGCCGCGGTGCTGGCCACCAAGCAGGGCCTGGTCTGAGCGGCCAGCGGCCGGCACTGCGCCGCCTGGCCCGCCGCCGCCTGCCCGGATTCCGGCGTTCCGCCCCACGTCCGTGAGCCAGCCACCGGGCCGCGACGATCCGCCCAGCGGCGTGCCGCTGCCGGCCAGCAGCCGGCCCACCGATCCGCTGCCGCGCCCACCGCGCAGCGCAGGCGGCGATGCGGCCGTGGCGCCAGCGCATCGGCCGCCGGCCGATGCCGCCGGCGAATCCCAGGTTGACTCGGCCTGGACCGAAGTCACCGCCAGCACCCCGCGCCGCGCCCCGCGCCGGCCGGTCGAGGTGGCCCAGCGCCTGCTGCTGGCCGGGCTGCTGGGCGTGGTGGTGCTGGCCTTGTGGCTGCGCTGGATGGCCGGCGAGCCGCACCTGGCCGCGCGCTGGCGCGTGCCCAGCAGCGGCGCCGGGCTGGAGCTGGTGGCCAGCAGCAACCCCGCGCTGACCGGTCACCTGGGCCAGCGGCTGCTGGCGCTGCGCGACGCCAGCGGCCAGCGCCTGCCGGCCCGGCCCGAGTGGCTGGCGCGCTCGCCACGCTGGATCGTCGACGACGCGGCGCGTGTCGAGCTGATGGCCATGCAGTCGCAACTGGCCGCCGCCCAGGCCCGCCCCCAGCTGAGCCTGATCTTCGCCAGCGCCACCGGTGGCGAGACCGAGGTGGTCGTGCGGCCGCAGCCGCGCGGCCTGTGGGGCGTGGGCCTGGTCAGCGGCGCATTGGGCGCGCTGGCCCTGCTGCTGTACCTGGTGACCGTGGCGGTGTATGTGTGGCGCCCCGGCGTGCCCACGCTGCTGTATGCCGCGCTGACCCTGCCCCAGTGCCTGAACCTGCTGCTGATCGGCACCGAGCTGCTGCCCGGCCTGGGCATTCCGCCAGCGCTGGCCAGCGTCGACCTGCGGCTGCGCCTGCTGGCCGACGCCACCACTTCGGCCGCGCTGGTGCACCTGCTGCTGGTGCATCCGCAGCCACTGCTGCGCTGGCGCTGGCTGGCCTGGCCCACCTGGGTGCTGGCGCTGGGCCTGGCCCTGATGGCGCCGCTGCTGCCGCTGCCCGGCCTGTGGTGGTGGACCTCCGGCCTGGGCCTGGGCTGCGGCCTGCTGGGCATCGCGCTGCTGCGCTGGACGTTGCGCCACGCCCGCCATGCCATGGCCACCACGCTGCTGTGGCTGAACCTGGCCGGCACCGGCACGCTGGCGCTGCTGCTGGTGGCCATCGGCGTGGCCGGTGGCAGCCACCGCGCGCCGGCGGACGTGGCAGTGATCGGCCCGGTGGTGTGGGTGGTGTTCTTCACCGCGCTGCTGATGCTGGCGCCCTTCCTGTCGCGCTCACAGCAGGTGCTGCGCATGTTCGCGCTGCTCGCCGGCATCGCCACCACGGTGGCCTCGCTGAACCTGCTGTTTGCGGCGCTGTTCCCGTTCGGCCACCTGGCCGCACTGCTGATGGCACTGCTGGTCGGCCTGGGGCTGTACCACCTGGCGCGGCACTGGATCGTGCGCCAGCTCACCGGCTCGGTGACGGTGAGCGCAGAGCGCATGTTCGACAGCCTGTACCGCGCCGCGCGCGAGCTCGAGCAGTCGCCGCGCCAGGCCAGCGAGCAGCTCGCCGGCCTGCTGCGCGAGTTTTTCGACCCGCTGGAGATCGGGCGCACGCCGCGCACGCTGTCACGCGTGCGCGTGGCCGGTGACGGCTCGACGCTGGGCGTGCCGGTGCCCGACCTGGGCGAGGACGCGCCGCCGGCGGCCACCCGCGGCGCGCTGGTGCTGCGCCATGCCCAGCGCGGCCGGCGCCTGTTCACCGAAGAAGACCGCCAGCTCACCGAGCGCGTGATCGAGCAGCTGCGCCATGCCGTGGCCTACGACCGCGCGGTCGAACACGGCCGCACCGAGGAGCGCACGCGCATCGCGCAGGATCTGCACGACGACATCGGCGCCCGCCTGCTGACACTGATGTACAAGGCGCCGAACGCCGAGATCGAGGAATACATCCGCCACACGCTGCAGGACCTGAAGACCCTGACCCGTGGCCTGGCGGCCTCGAACCACCGCCTGTCGCACGCCGCCGCCGAATGGAAGGCCGACATCACGCAGCGCCTGTCGGCCGCCGGCTGCGACCTGCACTGGAGTTTTTCCAGCGAGCGTGATCTCACGCTCAACGTGGTGCAGTGGTCGGCGCTGACGCGGGTGATGCGTGAACTGGTCAACAACATCATCAGCCATGCCCAGGCCACGCAGGTGGAGATCACGGTGCATGTCGACCGCGGCCAGTTCACGCTCACGATGCTGGACGACGGCATCGGCCGCGCGCCCGCGCTGTGGGCCCACGGCCTGGGCCTGGGCGGTGTGCGCAAGCGGGTCAAGCAGCTCGGCGGCCAGGTGCAGTGGCTGGAACAGGCTGAGCGCGGCATCCGCTGCGAGGTGCAGGTGCCGCTGCGCGACGCCCACTGAGCGCCCCCAGGGCCGGGTGGCGCCCAGCCCGCCACCGGCGGGGGTTGAAGGCGCCCGGACTTGTCCGGATGCGATGCCACGGGGCGCGACGCTAGCATGCGCGAGCGCCGACGCCACCATGACCATCGCCCCCCTGCCCGGACCGCACGGCCTGTACAGCGTGTCGGTCATGCCGCACTTCCTGCTCGACAGCCGTCGGGTGGGTTGGCAGGGCGCATATTTCACCGACATCGATGGCGCGCCGGATGGCACGGTGGACCACGGCCACACGCGCTACTGCATCCAGCGCAGCCTGCACCACGAGGAGCGGCGCACGCTCGGCCAGCCGGCGTGGCAGGGCTTCGTGGCGGGCTTTTCGGTGTGGCGTGCGGGCGACGAACAGCGTTTCGACTGGCGCCAGGGCGGCCGCTCGCAGTTCCTGTTCCTGGAACCCGATGTCGCCGCGTCGGTGATCGGTGATGCGCAGGCCCTGCCGCCGGTGGGCCAGCAGCAGCCGGTGCGCTCGCGCATGCTGGAGATGCTGTTCGATGCGCTGCAGACCGACCTGGCCCAGGGCAGCCCGGCCGGCGCGCTGGTCGGCGACTCGCTGATCGCCGCGCTGCTGGCGCAGCTGGCCAGCGCGCCGGCGCCGCAGCTGCTGCAGCCGGCCAGCCGTGCCTGTGCGCGGGCCATCGAGCTGATCGAGACGCGGTTTGCCGACGCGGTGACGCTGCAGGCCTTGAGCGATGCCGCCGGCATCGGCCCGCGGCAGCTGTGCCGCGCCTTCCGCGACGCCACCGGCATGTCGCCGCACCAGTATCTGCTGCACTGCCGTGTCGAACACGCCAAGCGCCTGATCGACCGCGGGCTGCCGCTGGCCGAGGTGGCCCTGCAATGCGGCTTTGCCGATCAGAGCCAGTTCACACGCACCTTCATGCGCCAGGTCGGCACCACGCCCGGCCGTTACCGCAGCAGCCGCGGGCACTGACGTCCGGATCTGACAAAACGGCGGCCCGGCGCGACAAGACACGCCGCGGGCGCCTGCCTAGAGTGGCTCCGACCGATCGGCTGCACCCACACAGCGCGATCGGCCACAACAACGATCGGAGACATTTCCATGCGCACCTTCACCCTTTCCGTGCTGGCCACGTCGGCGGCCCTGCTGGCCGGCTGCGGCGGCGGATCCGATGGCACCGTGCTGCTCGCCTGCAGCGACCTGACCACCGCCAACCTGAAGATCCCCAACCTGCAGGTGGCCAGCGCCGTCGAGGTGGCGGCCTCGGGCGCCCTGCCCGCCCACTGCAAGCTCAACGGTGCGCTCAACGCGCGCACCGGCATCGACAACAAGGCCTACGCCATCGGCTTCGAGCTGCGCACGCCGCTGCCGGGCGCATGGAATGGCAAGTTCTTCTTCCAGGGCGGCGGCGGCACCAACGGCTTCATCGTGCCGGCCACCGGCAACCTGCTCAATGCGCCCACGGGCACGGCGCTGGAGCGTGGCTATGCGGTGGCCAGCACCGACGGCGGGCACAACACCGGCCAGTCGGACTCGACCTTCGCGCTCGATCCGCAGGCGCGCAGCGACTATGGCTACAACGCGGTGGGCCAGGTCACGCTCGTCGCGAAGAAGATCATCGCGGCGCGCCTGGGCAAGGCCCCGGTGCGCTCGTACCTGCTGGGCTGCTCGAACGGTGGCCGCGACGCGATGGTGGCGGCCTCGCGCTTTGCCGACCAGTTCGACGGCTATGTGGCCGCCAACCCCGGCCTGAACCTGCCCAAGGCCGCGATCGCCGAGGCCTGGGACACGCAGCAGTTCATGTCGGCCGCGGCACCGGGCCAGCTGCCCAAGGACGCCTTCCCGGCCAGCGCGGTGACGCTGCTGGCGCAGAAGATCCTCGCCAAGTGCGACGCGCTCGATGGCGTGGCCGACGGCATGGTCAACGACCGCGCCGCCTGCCAGTCGGCGTTCAGCCTGGCGGCCGATGTGCCCACCTGCCCGGCCGAGGCAGCCGCCAGCTGCCTGACAGCGGCGCAGAAGACCGCGCTGCAGAACGTGTTTGCCGGCGCCCGCAACAGCGCAGGGCAAAGCCTGTACGCCAGCTGGCCCTGGGACGCCGGCGTGGCCGGCCAGAACTGGCGCTTCTGGAAGCTCGACGCCGGCTTCGCACCGCTGCCCTTCAACACGCTGATCGGCGCCGGCGCCATGGGCTACATCTTCAGCTCGCCGCCCGATGCGCCAGACCTGTCCGACGGCGGGCTGGGCTACCAGCTGGGCTTCAGCATGGACACCGGCGCGCCGAAGATCTTCGCCACCACGGCCACCTACAAGGAGTCGGCGATCGACTTCATGACCCCGCCCAGGCCCGCCGAGCTGGCCACGCTGAAGGCGCGCGGCAAGCTGATCGTGGTGCACGGCACGGCCGACCCGGTGTTCTCGCCCAACGACACGATCGCCTGGTACGAGGCGCTGAAGGCGAAGGACGCCAGCGCTGACCAGTACGCCCGCCTGTTTCTCGTGCCAGGCATGAACCACTGTGCCGGCGGCCCGGCGACCGATCGTTTCGACATGCTCACGGCGCTGGAGGACTGGGTCGAGAAGGGCGCGGCGCCGGCCTCGGTGCGGGCCACGCTGAACACCGCCGACCCCGATGTGGTGGCCGCCGGATGGCCGGCCACGCGCAGCCGCCCGCTGTGTGCCTACCCGCGGCAGGCCCTGCTGAAGGCCGGCGCCACGAACACCGAGGACGCCAGCAGCTTCGAGTGCCGCTGACCGGCAGCCCACGGCTCAGCCGTGGGTGCCCGCACCGTGGCGCTGCAGCACGCCCGCAGCCAGCCGGCACACCTCGCGGCGCAGCGCGGGCGGCGCGATGACCTGCAGCTCATCGCCGTAGCCCAGCATCTGGCGGGCGCCGTGCTCGATGGATTCGATCGGCAGGCTCAGCGCCCGCCAGCCCGCGGGAACCTGGCAGCCCGCGGGCACGCCGTCCCAGGGATCGAAGCGGCTGCGTGCATGCTCCAGCCAGCGCAGCGCCCGTGGCGAGGCCAGCACCTGCGCCCGCAGCGGTCGCAGCGTGGATTCGAAACGCGCCGCCGCCTCGCGCCAGTGGCCGGCCAGATCAAAGCCGCGTGGCCGGCGGAAGCTGGCGGTGCCCGGTGCCAGCGACAGCACGCTGGCCAGGCGGTAGGTTCGCGCCTGGGCCTGGCCGGCTTCTCGCGCCACCAGGTACCAGGCGCCGGCCTTGAGCACCAGGCCCAGCGGCTCCAGCACGCGACGGCTGCGGCCGCGCCAGCTGCTGTAGTCCACCACGATGCAGCGGCTGCGCCACACCGCATCGGCGGCCTCGCGCAGGAAGGCCGGCCGGTCGGCCTCGCGGTACCAGTCGAAGGCATCGATGTGCAGCCGCTCGGCCACCGTGGCGGCCCGCTCGCGCAGCGCCGGCGGCACGCTGGCCAGCAGCTTGAGCCGTGTTGACAGCGCGGCCTCGCCGAGACCCAGCGCGGTGGCCGGCTCGGGCAGGCCGGCCAGCAGCAGGGCCTGCGACTCCGCCTCGGTCAGGCCGGTCAGCTGCGTGGTCCAGCCGGGGCGCAGCTGGAAGCCGCCATGCCGCCCGCGCTCGCCCCACAGCGGCACACCGGCGGCAGAGAGCTGATCGATGTCGCGCAGGATCGTCCGCTCGCTGACCTGCAGCTCATCCGCCAGCGCGGTGGCCGTCAGGCGGCCACGCGACTGCAGCAGCATCAGGATGGACAACAGGCGGCTGGCCTTCAACGCGGCTCCAATTCATGACATGCCTTGTCACATTATCCTGGTGATCATGGCCGTCCCGATCACAGCAGGACCGCACCATGCCCACCCCAGCGACCAGCAGGCCCGACGCCAGCCGCGACTTCGACTTCCTCCTCGGCACCTGGACCACGCGGCAGCGGCGCCTGAAGGCGCGCCTGCAGGGCTGCACCGAGTGGGAAAGCTTCAGCGCGCAATCGCGCGTGCAGCGCCTGCCCGGCGGCGTGATCAATTTCGACACCCTGGTGGCCGAGGCCTGGCGCCCGGGCTGGGTGGGCATGTCGATCCGCATCTTCAACCCGCAGACCCAGCTGTGGAGCATCTACTGGGCCACCAACGACGGCGCGGCGATCGACCCGGCCAGCGGCTGCCTGGGCCCGCCGGTGGTGGGCGGCTTCCGGGGCGACGAAGGGCTGTTCGAGGGCCGGGATGTCTGCGAGGGCCGGCCGATCCGCGTGCGCTTTCGCTGGCAGCGCCTGGGCCGGCACGCGGCGCGCTGGGAACAATCGTTCTCGTGCGACGACGGCGGCACCTGGGAGATGAACTGGGAGATGCTGTTCGAACGCCTGGACGATGCGCGCGAGGTCAGCGCCGATGGCCGCAGCGTGCCCGCCGCCGACATCGACTGCCAGGTGGTGGAACTGCGCCGCTACACGCTGCACCCGGGCCGGCGCGAGGCGCTGATCACGCTGTTCGAGCGTGCCTTCGTCGAGTCGCAAGAGACGGCCGGCATGGCGGTGATGGGGCAGTTCCGCGATCTCGACGCGCCCGACCACTTCGTCTGGCTGCGCGGCTTTGCCGACATGGACGCGCGTGCGCGCGGGCTCGCCGCGTTCTATGGCGGGCCGGTGTGGCAGCGCCATCGCGACGAGGCCAACGCCACCATGGTGGCATTCGACGACGTGCTGCTGCTGCGCCCGGCCTGGCCCGGCGCGGGCATCGCCATGCACGGGCGCTCACGGGCCGCGGGGGCGGTGCGCCTGGCGCTGCCGGCGGCCGTGCAGCTGAGCATTCTTGCGCTGCGCGACGAGGCCGACGCGGCGCTGCTGACATGCTGCCGCGCGCTGATGACGCCCTGCCTGCAGCGTGCCGGCGCCGAGCTGCTGGGTTGTTATGTGCGCGAGCACGCGGCCAACAACTTTCCGCAGCTGCCGGTGCGGACGGGCGCACCGGTGCTGGTGGTGGTGGCGCGTTTTGCCAGCCTGCAGGCACTGGACGCCTTTCAACAGGCCGGCGCCTGGGCGCGCGAGGTCGCGCCTGCGCTGGCGCCATGGCTGGCGGCGCCGGCCGAATGCCATCGCCTGCAGCCCACGGCCCGCTCGGCCATCGGTGCCTGAGTCGCGGCCAGGCTGCAGCGGCCGCCCAACGGCAGGCCGGCACCGCCACGGCGCGCCGCGGGCCCGCAACGCATGCGTCACGCTGTTGGCCGCGGCCCTGCGCTGAGCGGGCGGCCGGCGGCGGGTTCAGCGCTCCTGGGCGCCCTTGCCCGTCAGGATGCGGTCGCGCGCGGCCAGGATGCGCGCCACCCGGGTCTCGGACTTCTTGGCCGCCATCAGGTGGATGACATGGCTGCGCTGGCGACCGGGGGTCAGCGCATGGAAGGCCTCGGCCAGCGCCGTGTCGGCCTCGAGCGCCTCGAGCAGTTCATCGGGCAGCTCGAGCGCCTGCGCATCCCGGGGCGGGCGGATGCCGGCCCCCGCATAGCCCATGGCCTCATGCAGGTAGGCCTGCAGCGTGGCGGCCATCGCGCCGACACCGGCGTTGTCGGTGAAGCGGATCATGTCGGGATGCCGCGTATTGGGGCCCTGCCGCTCGAGCACGCCCTGTGGATCCTTCAGCAAGGCGGCGTTGAAGAAGCTGATGCGCAGATCGTCGCGGAACGCACCCAGCACGGCGATGTTGCGGCCGGCATGCATGTAGCACGGGTGGCCCCACTTGACCGTCTCGACCAGCGGCATGTCCAGGCACAGGCGGCGCAGCTGCTGCAAACCGTCGGCCCAGCGCCGGGTGGCGCAATCGGGGGTCGCGAAGCGCTCGCAGCGCCCGCAACCGCTGGCGAAATAGACGTCGATGTCGGTGATCATCGGTGTGCTGCGGCCTCCACTGGGCTGCGCCGATCGCGCGGGCTGATGCTAGCGCCTTGGCGGGGCGGCCGCATGTCATCGGCCACGCGGCCGCGCGCGGCCTTCAGCCGGCGGGCCGCACCGAGAGTTTGTCGCGTGCCAGGCGCGGCGGATCGGGAAAGTCCAGCAGCGCATCGGCCCCCACGTCGCGCAGCAGCGCGTCGGCCCGGCGGCGGTCCTCGCCCTGCAGGGCGCACAGGTGATCGCGCACACGCTGCAGCATCCACAGGCTGTACGGGCGCACGATGCGTTCGCCTTGCCGGCCCTCCAGCGTGAAGGCATGGCTGCCGATGGCGCGCGGCAGCGGCTGGCCGGGCTGGGCCGCCATCCAGTCGCGCACACGCCAGGCAGTGTCCACCAGCACCGGCAGCTGCTCGCGCGCCATGCGGCGCAGCACCGGCAGCAGCGTGGCGGGAATGTCGTCACCGGCCGCCAGGGGCGCGCGCAGGCCTTCGGGCTGGAACTGCAGCTGCTCAACCCAGCGCACCAGCTGCGGCGCCAGCCGGCGCATCAGCGCGCCCGAGGCCGGGTCGCGGTACTGGTGGGCATACAGCGGGCCGATCAGGCCGAAATCGGCCAGAGTGGCCTGCGGGCCCAGCAGCGCGGCGTGCGCCCCGAAGTGCGCGTCCAGTTCGGCCAGCAAGGCTTCGTACGAGGCCTCCACCGCGGCATGCATCGGCGCCGTGGCCCCCAGCAGCTCGGCGGCGCGGGCAAACGGGGCGGCGCGCTTCTCGCCCAGGCTGCGCTGGATGTCGGGCGACGCGTCGGGATCGTTCAGGGCCCCGAAGGATTGCACCGCCCAGTCGCGGTTGTGGTGCCAGCGGTAGTGCATGGCCGGGATCACCAGCCACTCGTCGCCATAGGTTTCCAGCATCAGCGCCACCAGCCGGCGCAGCGGCGTGGTCGGCAGCACCGGCGGCGCCAGCGCCGCACCGCCGCGGGCCAGCCGCCGCGCGTCCAGGGTCTCGATGATCTCGGTGCTGTCCTGCAGCAGTTCGCCGTCGGGCGTGCGCAGCACCGGGATCACCGGCACGCCCACGCCCGGCACGATCACCTCGCGAAAGACCTCGGCCTTGGCCGGCCACTCGGTGAAGGGCAGGCCGGCCCAGCGCAGGTAGGCACGCACCTTGCCGGTGTAGTAGCTGATCTCGGCCCCGTACAGGATGTGTTTCATGGCCGACACCGTAGCAAGCGGCCGCCGGCCGCGCTGTCACCCACGCGGCCGGCGCCGCAGATCGGTAGCGGCAGCCCGCTGGCGGGGCCACCGCCATGCCACGCTGCGCCCGCTGTTCAAGGCGCAGCGACGGGCGCCGGTTGCAGCTCTCGCTGCCACAGCGCCTGCACCACGCGGTCGGTGCCGCGCGCCAGGTGGTAGCGGTAGGTGTTGAAGGGCAGGCCCAGTTCCTCGGCCACGCGCTCTTGCGAGGTGCCGGGGTCGAGCCAGGTCAGCCGCAGCGCATGGTGGAACTTGGCGTCGGCCGGGTGTTCGGCCAGGGCCTGCACGGCCTGGCGCAGATGCTCGCGCAGCGCGGCCACGCGCGCCGCCGCATCGCTGCCGCCAGGGCCGCCCAGCCAGTGGCAGCCCAGCAAAGGGTTGGCCGCCAGCTTGTCTTCGCGCGCGTAGTGGCGCAGCGCGTCCTTCACCGCGGCGGCGAAGGCGTCCTTGCCCAGCACCGGCCCACTGCCGCCCTGGCCGGGCGCGGGCAAGGCCCGCCATTCCGGCGGCACCGGCTCGGCCACGTAGTCGCGCGCGAACACGCCCCAGTCTTCGTCGCCCAGGCGGTGGTCCAGCGCCGGCACGCGGTGGGCCCAGTTGATGCGGGTGAAGCTGCGGTAGACCGGCTCCATGCCCGCGGGGTCGGCGTGGGCGAGCAGCGTCCACTCGGCGTCGGGCTCCAGCAGCGCGCGGCGTGTCAGGCGCATACCGCCCAGCGAGAAGGCGGCGCTGGGCACGCCCGCGGCCGCGGCGTCGATGCCCAGCCGGATCAGCCACACCGAGCCGCCCGGCCGCGGCGCGCGCGTGGCCTGCACATGGCGCCAGGCGGCAGCGGCCAGCGGGTCGCCCGCCAGCGCCTCGGCGCTCACCCGACTGAGTTCGATGATGAGCAGCGCGCCCGCAAAGGCGCCGTCGTGCCGGCGCGCGACGGCGAACGAGTCCGGCGCCGCGTGCAACCAGTGGCGCACCAGCGCCACCGCCGCCTCGCCGTGGCGCGCCCGGGCCAGTGCCTCGATGCGCGGCGGATCGACCTGCGGGTCCATCGCGTCCAGGCGGTGACTCTCGAGCGCAGCTTGGTCCAGGTAGGGTCCGGCGCGCGTGTGGCGCATCAGGAAGAGCCAGTCCTTCAGCAGCCGCGCGGTCTCGTCGCTGCCCACGCGGGCCAGGCGCCGCACGGTGTGCTGCATGGCGCGCAGGCGAAGGCGGTCGATCTCGTCCGGGTCGCGCGCCGCCCAGGCCGCGGCGAAGCTCTCGCGCACCAGGTCGTGCACCTGCACGTGCAAGTCAGCCGCCTCCACGAAGGGCAGCGTGCGCAGCCAGCCCAGCAGCGCCGGCGCCGCGGCCGCATCCACCACCTCGGACAGCATCGGCAGGTTCACGGTGCGGGCGACGATGAGCAGGTCGAACGCGCTTCGGCGCAGCGGGTCTGCCAGCTCCACGGCAAAGCGCGCGAGCAGTTCGCGCACCAGGGCCTCGCCCCCGGGTGCTGCATCCGCGGCCGGCAGCGCGGCGCCGCGGCCGTGGCGCTCGGCATCGGCCAGCAGGGCCAGCAGCAGCGGGTAGCCGCGCCCCTGGGCGAGCAGATGCAGCGGCACGGCGCGGCCCGGCAGGCGCGCGGCCAGGTAGGCCTGCGCCTCGGCCTCGCTCCAAGGCAGCAGGCGCGTCACGGCCGCCACGGCCGACCAGCCCGCATCCAACCGCCACTGGGGGTCGGCCGGCGTGCGGCCGGCCAGCACCACGATCACGTCGGCGGGGTAGCGCGGCAGCTCCTCGTCGCGCAGCCAGGGCTCCAGCGCCGCGATGGCCTCGAAGGTGTCCACCAGCAGCACGCTGCCCGGCAGCGGCAGGCTGCCGTCCTCCGCATGCAGCACCGCCGCCAGAGCCTGCCGCCAGCCCTCGGGCGTGGCCGGCACGTGGCGCGCGTCGAGCTGGATCACGATGCGCTCGCAGGCCTCGGCCTCGCGCGCCAGCTCGCGCAGCAGCGTGCTCTTGCCGATGCCGCCCGGCCCGTGCAGGAACCACACCGGCTCGGCCTGGCCGCGCAGCATGCGCATGAAGCGCGCGCGCTCGTCGGCGCGGCCGACGAAGTGCGCCCGCCGTGCCGCCGCCAGGCGGTCGGCCAGGGTTGCTGCAGGGCTGCCGGGCGGGCTCATCACCGCCATCATCGCGGATGCGGATGGGTCAGCGCATGCAGCCGCACCGGCATGCGGCTGGGCATCATCGTGAACGCGTTGATCTCCTCGATCTGCGCCGGGTCGCAGGCCAGCTCCACCTCGAACTGCGCCAGCAGCATCGACAGCACCAGCCGCATCTCCACCGTGGCCAGGTGCCGGCCGGGGCACACGCGCGGCCCGGCGCCAAACTGCAGGAACGCGCGGGGGTCGTGTGCGCCCTCGCGGGCCCAGCGCTCGGGGTCGTAGCGCTGCGGCTCGGGGTAGCGCGCCGGGTCGGTGAGCGCGGGCCGGTTGATGAAGAAGAGCTTGGTGCGCGCCGGCACGGCGATGCCGGCCACCGTGGTGTCACGCAGGGTCTCGTAGCCGTTGAAGGGCACCACCGGCCGCAGGCGCAGGGCCTCGAAGGCCAGGTGCTCGAAGCCGGCCAGTGCGTGCACCGCCTCGTGCCGTGGGCACACCGGCGAGCCGCCCAGCACGGCCCGCGCGCGCTCGCGCCAGCGCTGCTGCAGCGGCGGGTCGGCCGCCAGGTACAGCAGCGTCCAGGCCAGGCTGTGCGCGGTGGTGTCCTCGCCGGCCAGCAGCAGGGTGATGACATTGGCCACCACGTCGGCATCGCTGAGGCCCAGCGCCTGCTGCTGCAGCAGCATGGCTTCCAGCGCATGGCGCGGCGCCGAGGGGTCAGCGCTGGGCAGCTGCGCGCGGGCATCGGCGATGCAGGCGCGGGCATGGGCATGCACGGCGGCCAGCGCGCGGTCGACACGCCGGTCCTGCGGCAGGCGCAGCCACTTCCAGTAGGAAAACGGCGTCATCACGCGCTTCATGAAGGCCGGAAACAGCAGGGCCAGGTGCTGCTGCACGCGGTCGCCCTGCGCGTCGTCGAGGGTGTTGGGGTCGCGGCCGAAGGCCAGGGCGCTGGTCACATCCACCGTGTAGCGCTTGAGCTCGTCGGTCATTTCCAGCACCTCGCCAGCGCCCGCGGCGCGCTGCCAGCGCGCCTGCAGGCGCTGCGTGATGCCGGCCAGCGTGCCGAACCAGCCCTTGAAGTGCGTGGCGTTGAGCGACTGCATGATGAGCCGGCGCTGCGGCTGCCAGGCCTCGCCTTCCACCGAGAACAGGCCGTTGAAGCCCATCTCGGCGGCCACCGGCTGGATGCGCCCACCGCGCGAGAAGCCGTGCGGCCGCTCGCGGCTGAGCTGCTGGGCGAGTTCGGCATCGTCGAACACCATCACGCGGTAGCCCGGGCCCAGCTGCAGGCGGTAGGGGGTGCCGAGCTCGCGCGCCCAGCGCTCGAAAGCCAGGTGCGCGCGCAGCGGGTCGAAACCCGGCAGCTGGCCCAGCACCGGCCAGCCGGGCGGGCTGGGCAGGTTGTGCCAATGGCGATGTGGGGCGGCTTGCGGGAGGCCTGGGTGCGAGGCGGCGTGGGAGGGGTCGATCGGGATCATGGCGGGGCTGGCGGTCGCTTGGAAGCCCAGATGGTCACGATGCCCTCGCCAGCGCGCCAGCCGAAGTTCTGCCGAATCTGCACCGCCCGGGCCGGATCAGCGTGCCCGGCATCGCGCGCACGCCGAGACTGCACGGGCGCCCCATCTTGGGCTGGCGTTGCAGCGGCAGCAGGCCACGGCGCTCGCCGCCCCGGCCATCCACCCGCAGGCTGCTGCGGCAGGACCTCGTCAAGCACGGGGCGGTGCTGCACATCGGCGCACGAGCCCGCCGCGCGCGCCTGGTTTTGGGCTGCGTTTCGGCTCGACTTGGGCTGGCGGGTCGAGGGCCATGGTTGGCAGCATGGTGGCATGGTGATTGCCTGGAGGCGCGGTGAACGTCTTTCTGACCGGAGGTTCCGGTTTCATCGGCCAGGCACTGGTACGCCAGATGGTGCAGCGAGGATGGTCGATCACGGCCCTGGCACGCCAACCCGAGTCGGCGGCCTCGCAGTGGCTGGTCCGTCAGGGTTGCCGCCTGGTCTTCGGCGACGTCACGGCCGACGGCCCATGGACCCGCGGGCTGACCGGTTTCGATGTCGTGGTCCACAACGCCGGCGTCTACGAGATCGGCGCCGATCGCGCCACGGCCGCGCGCATGCACCAGGTCAATCCCGGCGGCACGGAGCGCGTGCTGGCCGCGTGCCACGCCGCGCAGGTGCCGCGCACGCTGTACGTGTCGACCGTGTGGGCGCTCGGCGGCAGCGGCCGCGCGGGCAGCCCGAGCACGCCGCGCGACGAATCGCACCACCACGATGGGTTCCACCCCACCCCCTATGCCAGGAGCAAGGCCGAGGCACACCAAGTTGCCATGCGCTGGCGCGCACGCGGGCTGCCCTTGATCACGGCGATGCCCAACGCGGTGATGGGTGCCAACGATCACGCCATCTTCGGCTACCTGCTGCGACTGCAGCTGATGGGCGGCATGGCGCCGTTGGCCTTTGGCGCTGACACGATGATGGCGCCCGTGGACGTGGACGCGCTGGCACGGGGTCTGTGCGTGGCCGCCGAACGCGCGCCAGCCGGGGCCGACTTCCTGTTCTGCGGGCCGCGCATGGACATGCGGACCCTCTTCGCGCTGTGGACGCAGCACACCGGTCGACATGGGATCGTGGCCTACCTGCCGCGCGGGCTGATGCGGCCACAGTTGGCGCTGGTGGAGCCACTGCTCAGGATGCTGGGGCTGCCGGCTTTTCTTTCTCGCGAGGCGGTGGACACCACGCGCTGTCATCTGGACTACAGCGCCGCGCGGGCACAGCGTGAGCTGGGTTGGACACATCCGTCGCCGGACGCGATGTGGTCGTCCATCATCGCCACCGAGCGCCGCCTGATGGCGCAGCGCCACGGCCTTTTGAACCGCCTTCGCCACCAGCCGGTGGCCGAGGTGGACTGACCCTGGTTGGGCGGCGCTTCGGCCGTGCTTGGGCTGGTGGCCTGCGCGCCGCTGGCAGACCATGGCCGCGTCCGATGGGAGATGCCATGAACGAGTCCAGCACCTCAAGCCGCCTCACGGCCTGCCCGGCTGCCCACCCGGGCCTTGGCCCCATCCACGCCACTGCAGGCGCCATCCACGCCACTGCAGGCGCCACTGCAGGCGCCAATGCGGCCATGGCGCCAGCGCCAGCGCGGCGCTGGCGCGATCTGCCTCAGCCGCCCGGCTGGCCCGTGCTGGGGCAGCTTCCCGGTTTCGACGCCAGCCGCACCCACCTGACGCTGGAGCGCTGGGCGCGCGAGCTGGGCACGCCCTACCGCTTCTCGATGGGCCCGGGTTACCACGCGATGGTGGTCACCGACCCCGAGGTCGTGCAGCAGATCAGCCGCCAGCGCCCCGAGGCCTTCACCCGCGGCGGCCGGCTGCGGCCGGTGATGGCCGAGATGGGCTTCGACGGTGTCTTCTCGGCCGAGGGCGAGGCCTGGCGCGCGCAGCGCAAGCTGGTGATGGGCTCACTCAACGCCACCCACCTGAAGGGCTGGCTGCCCATGCTGTGCGGCATCACCGAGCGCCTGGCCCAGCGCTGGACACGCGCCGCCGCCGACGGCGGCGTGCTGGAGATGACCGATGAGCTCAAGCGCTACACGGTCGACGTGACCAGCCGCATCGCCTTCGGCCGCGACCCGCGCACGCTGGAGCTGGTGGGCGATGGCGACCCCATCCAGCGCCACCTGGAGCTGATCTTCCCGGCCATCATCCGACGCGCGATGGCGCCGTTTTCCTACTGGCGCTGGGTCAAGCTGGCGGCCGACCGGCGGCTGGACGCCGCCATCGCCGAGGTGCACCGCTACGCGCAGCGCTGCATCGCCGCGGCGCGCGCCGAGCTGCCCGGCGCCGACCCCGCGGCGCCGCGCCATGCGCTGGAGGCCATGCTGCTGAACCAGGCGGCCTCGGGCCTGAGCGACGCCGACATCGTGGCCAACGTCGTCACGCTGCTGCTGGGCGGCGAAGACACGACGGCCCACGGCCTGTGCTGGACGATGTTCTACCTCGCGCAGCAGCCCGGGCTGCAGGACGCGATGGCGGCGCTGGCGCAGGCCGTGCTGGGCGAGGCCGACACGCCGCGCGACACCACCGCGCTGGCGGCGCTGGAGCGCTTCGAGCACCTGGCGCTGGAGGCCGTCCGGCTGCGGCCGGTCGTGCCCTTCAACGTCTTCGAGCCGGTGGCCGACACCGTGGTCGGCGGTGTGGCGGTGCGGGCGCGGACCAAGATCTTCGCGATCTCGCGCCCGGCCATGACCGACCCGGCCCGCTTTGCCGAGCCGCAGCGTTACCGCCCCGAGCGCTGGGCCGCCGGCGCGGCGGCCGGCGAGGTGGATGCGCGCGCCTACCTGCCCTTCGGCGCCGGCGCGCGCGTGTGCCCCGGCCGGGCGCTGGCCACGGCCGAGATGCGGCTGGTGCTGGCCATGCTGCTCAAGCGCTTCCGCATCGAACTGGCCTGCGACCCGGGCCAGATCCACGAGGTGACGGCGCTCACCATGCTGCCCGACCGCATGCCAGTGCGCTTGTCCATGCGCTGAACCTCGCCGCAGAATCGGCGCCGGCATGACCCGCAGCGCGCCCGCCCCCGCCACCCTCGGCGACCGCCTCGCCTGGGCGCGGCGCGCGCGCTTCGTCGGGCGCGAGGCGGAGCAGGCCCGCTTTGACCGCATGCTGGCCGGCCAGGCCGAGCCGGTGTGGTTTCTGCATGGGCCGGGCGGCATCGGCAAGACCACGCTGCTGTCGGTGCTGGCACGCCGGGCCGAGGCCGCCGGCCGCATCGTGATCGAGTTCGATGCCCGCCACCTGGCCGCCACGCCCGCCGGCTGGCACCAGGCGCTGCGCGTCGCCCTGGCCAGCGAGCGCGAGGCGCCGCTGCCGCCGCCGGCCAGCGTGCTGTTGGTCGACACCTTCGAGACCATCGCCGGCTTGGAGGCCTGGCTGCGCGACGAGGAGCTGCCGCGCTATCCCGCCGATGCGCTGGTGGTGCTGGCCGGCCGCACACCGGCCGACCCGGCCTGGCGGCTGGACCCGGGCTGGAGCAGCATCGCCGTCGTCACGCGGCTGCCGCCCTGGAGCGAGACCGAGGCACGCGACTACCTGGCCAGCCGGCTGGGCGGCCAGCCGGTGCCCGAGGCCATGCTGGCGCGCGGCGCCGGCATGCCGCTGCTGCTGGCGCTGCTGGCCGATGCACACCGGCGCGGCGACACCCTGCCCGAGGGCCGCGACGCCGACGACCCCGAGCTGCGCGAGGCCCTGGTGCGCGAGCTGCTGGAGCGCTTCGCGCGCGAGCTGTCCGACCCGCTGCTGCGTGCTGCGCTGGAGGTGCTGACCGTGGCCCGCAGCGTCACCGTGCCGATGCTGGCCGACACCGTGGACGCCCGCACCGCGGCCGAGACCTACGACTGGCTGGCCAGCCTGCCGTTCGTGGAGGCGGGCGAGGCCGGGCTGCAGATGCACGACTTCGTGCGCGACGCCTTCGCCATCGCCTGGCGCGCGCGCGAGCCGGCGGCGGTGGAGCGCACCGGCACGCGCGTGCAGCAGCACCTGGCGCGCCACGCGCCGCTGGCCGCGCGCCACGAGGCGGTGCGCCAGCTCAAGGACTGGATCTTCGTGCTGCGGCTGACCGAGGTCTCGGCCGTCACCGACCACCGCCACATCGACGAGCACCGTCTGGTGGGCCTGGAGCAGGACGGCAAGGCCGTGCTCGCGCTGGTGCACCGCCGCCTGGGCGAAGGCATGTCGCAGCGCGTGGCGCACTGGCTGCAGCACCGCCCGCAGGACTTCCGCCTGGTGCGCCACCGCAGTGGCCGCCTGGCCGGCGTGCTGCTGGCGCTGGAGATGACCGAGATCGCGCCCGAGGTGATGGCCGCCGACCCGGCCGTGGCGCGCGCCTGGGCCTACGTGCAGCGCCGGCGCCCGCCGCGCCCCGGCGGCAGCGCGATGTGCCTGCGCCTGACGCTGGACGCCGACCTCGACACGCTGCCCAACCCCACGGCCACGCTGGGCGGCGGCAGCTTCCTGGCCGAACGTTCGCTGCTCGACCGGCGCGCCGAGTGGAACGTCTGCTACAGCTACAACGTGGAGGTGGTGGACCCGGTGTGGCCCCGCCTGCGGCGCCTGATCTGGGCCACGCGCGAACCCGAGCTGGACGACGTGGTCGATGGCCACCTGCACGGCGCCTACGTGCGCGACTACCTGCGCGAGCCCATCGCGCCCGAGTGGCGGCCGCCGGCGCCGCTGGTCGAGGGCCCGCCGCTGCCCGCGGCCGACGCCTTTGCACAGGCGGTGCGCGAAGCGCTGCGCCAGTTCGGCCGCGACGAGGCGCTGGCCGCCAGCCCGCTGCGCCACTGCGCCTGGCTGGCTGGCGCCAACGGCGCGCCCGCGGGGCTGCCGGCGCTGCGCGCCGCACTGGACGAGGCCGTGCAGGCGCTGGCGCGCCACCCGGCCGACCTGAAGTTCCACCGCGCGCTGCAGCGCACCTGGCTCACCCCTGGTGCCAAGCAGGAGGCCGTCGCCGCCGAGCTGGGCCTGCCCCTCAACACCTACCGCTACCACCTGGCCCGCGGCGCCGAACGCATCGCCCAGGCTCTGTGGCAGCGGGAGCTGCTGGCGCGTCAGCGCTGAGGCGGGGCCGAAGGGCGGGCTGCCGCCAGGGCCTGGGCGAGTGCTGCCTGCTCCTGGAAGACTCCGCCACACAGGCGCATCAGCTTCGCCGCACGGGCCTGCTGCGCACCGGCCCGGTCACCGCGCTGACGCACCTGCACACCTGAATCCGCCAGCGCCCACGGTGCCGCGGGTCGATGCGCAAGGCCTCGGCCGCGGCGATCGCGCTGCTGGCGGCGATGCGCACGATCAGCAGGATCTCGATGCCAAGGTCGAAAGCCTCCAGCGCCAGCGCCACCGGCGTGCCGGCGCGCGACCAGCCCAGGCGCTGCCCAAGCCCTGCCATGGCAGCGCCCGCCGCGGCCGCTTCGGCAGCGCTTGGGCATCGACTGGGCTGTCCCTGGGCTGGCGGCAGCGGCAAGGTGCAAGCACCACACGCCATCGCCCTGCCCATGCGCCGCACCATCCTGTTCACAGCCCTGGCCCTGACCCCCGTCGCGCTGAGCCTCCATCTGCACCACCCCGACCAGCCCGCGGCCGAGGTCGAGGCCCGCTGGGCCGACGCCGGCTCGCGCTTCACCGACGTGCAGGGCCTGCGCGTGCACTGGCGCGACGAGGGCCCGCGCGACGACCCGCAGCCGCTGGTGCTGCTGCACGCCACCGCCAGCAGCCTGCGCAGCTGGGACCGCTGGGCCGCCGAGCTCGCGAAGACGCGCCGCGTGCTGCGGCTGGACCTGCCCGGCGCCGGCCTGACCGGCCCCTTCCGCGGCGCCTGGGCGGGCGACGACTACCGCGGCGACACCTACGCCCGCCTGGTGCTGGCCTGGCTGGACGCCGTGGCCCTGCCGCGCGCCACGTTGGTGGGCTCGTCGCTGGGCGGCGAGGTGGCCTGGCGCGTGGCGGTGCGCGCGCCCGAGCGCGTCGCCCGCCTGGTGCTGATGGCCGCCACGGGCCCGGCCTATCGGCCCCTGCGGGAGCCACTGGCCTTCCGCCTCTCGCCCTGGCCCGGACTCAACCGGATCAGCGAGTGGACGTTGCCCGAGGCCCTGGTGAGACGCAGCCTGCAGGCCGTGTTCGCCGACCCGGCGCGCGTGGACGCGGCGCTGATCGCGCAGACCCGCGCGCTGGCCTTGCGAGAGGGCAACCGCGCCGCGCTGCGCCACCGCCTGGCCCAACGCCAGCGCGACACCGCCGACGTCGAGCGCCTGCGCAGCCTGCGCCTGCCGGTGCTGCTGCTTTGGGGCCGGGAAGACCGCCTGGTGCCGCCCTCGGTGGCGGGTGACTTCCAGGCCCTGCTGCCGCAGGCGCGGCTGGAACTGATGGACGGCGTGGGCCACCTGCCGCACCTGGAGCAGCCCGAAGCGGCGCTGGCGCGCGTTCGGCCCTTCCTGCAGGACGTATCCTGAGGCCATGCCGGGCACCTTTGCCGACCGATTGCAGCGCCTGCGGCGCGAACGCTTCGTGGGCCGCGAGGCCGAACTCGCGCACTTCGCATGCATGCTGGACGGCGCCGCGCCACCGGTGTGGCTGCTGCACGGGCCCGGCGGCATCGGCAAGAGCACGCTGCTGCAACGCCTGGCGCAGCTGGCCGAGGCTCGGGGCCGGCTGGTGCTGCTGCTGGACGCGCGCCAGCTCACGGCCACGCCCGATGGCTGGCAACAGGGGCTGCGTGCCGCGCTGCAGCTGGCCGCGGGCGAGCCGCTGCCGCCGGGGCTGGTGCTGCTGGTGGACGGCTTCGAGGCCATCGCGGCGCTGGAGCTGTGGCTGCGCGACGAGGCGCTGCCGCGCTTTCCGGCGGATGCCGTGGTGGTGCTGGCCGGCCGCACGCTGCCCGACCCGCACTGGCAGCTCGACCCCGGCTGGCAGGGCCTGGCCTGGGTGAGCCGGCTCGAAGCCTTCAGCGCCGACGAGGCGCTGGCGTTCTGGCAGGCCCGTCTGCCCGATGCGCAGCCCGATGACACCACGCTGGCGCAGGCGCAGGGCCACCCACTGCTGTTGGCGCTGCTGGCCGAGGCACGCCGCCGCTACGGCGGCGGCACAAGTGCAGACCGCCGATACGGCGGCAGCACTAGTGCAGACCGCCGCGACGGCGCGGGGGCCAGAAGCCCAGGCACCGCCCACCCGGGCGCCGGCGTCGACCGTGCCGAGCTGCTGCGCGGGGTGCTGCAGCGCCTGGCCGGGCTGGCGCTGGCCAGCGCCAGCGAACGGCGCGCGCTCGACGTGCTGCTGACCGCGCGCGTGGTCAACGAGGCCATGCTGGCCGACTGCGTCGACGTGGCCGAGGCCTCGGCGTTGTGGCGCACGCTCGCGGCGCTGCCTTTCGTCGAGCAGGACGAGCACGGCCTGCGCGTGCATGACTTGGTGCGCGAGAGCTTCGCGGCCGACTGGCTGGGCCGCGACCCCACCGCCGCACGGGCCCTGCGCGAGACGCTGCTGCGCCACCTGGCTCAGCGCGTGGGCTCGATGCACGGCGACGGCGCAGCGCATTACCTGAAGGACTGGTTCTTCGTGCTCGGCCAGACGGACTCGGCACCCCACATCGACTACCGCCACTTCGGCACCCACTACCACGACGGCCTGCGTCGTGCCGAGGACAGCGCCGCCGTGCAAGCACTGGTGGCGGCGCGCTTCGGATCGACGGTGCAGGCCGCGGCGGCGCACTGGCTGGCGCACACGCCCGACGGCTGGCTGCTGACGCGACGGCGCGACGGCAGCGTGGCCGGGGCCGCGCTGCTGCTGGCACTGGAGCAGACCGACGAAGCGCTGTTGGCCGCCGACCCGCCGGTGCTGGCGCTGTGGCGCTGGGTGCAGGCGCAGCGCCGGCCGCGCGGCTCGATCTTCATGGTGCGGCTGGCGCTGGACGCCGCCGGCGATGCCCTGCCCAACCCCACGGTCACCCTCGGCGGCATGCGCATGAACGTGCGCGCGCTGCTGGAGCCACAGGCCGAGTGGAACCTGCTGGTGCACCACAACCACGCGGAAATGGCCTCGCTGTACGCCAGCTTCACCCGCTTCAACTGGCACCGGTCGGTGCCCGAACTCGGCTTTGTGCAGGACGACCAGCACTTCGGTGTCTTCGTGCGCGACTTCGTGGCCGAGCCCGTGCCGGCCGACTGGCGCCCGCTGCGCCCCACCACCGCACAGGGCCTGCTGGACGAGAGCGCCTTCCGCAGCGCGCTGCACGAAGCCTGGCGCCAGGTGCAGCGCGACGAACTGCTCGCCGCCAATCCGCTCGTGTCCGGCACCCGCACGCTCGACAGCCCGGCGCGGCTGCGCGCCGCCCTGCACGCAGCGGTGCAGGCCCTGGCGGCCCACCCGCAGGACCTGAAGTTCCACCATGCGCTGCGCCTGACCTGGCTGGACCCCGGCGCCACCCAGGAGCGCGTGGCCGAAGAGCTGGGCCTGCCCTTCAACACCTACCGCTATCACCTGGCGCGCGGCGCCGCGCGGGTGGCCACCGCGCTGTGGCAGCAGGAGGCGAAGGCCAGACAGCCTCGGTAGCGAGGCTTGAAGCCTGCGGCCCGGCGCTCACGCCACGGGCGGCGTGACCGGCGCATCGATTCGCGCCGCGCTCACAGCAGCGGCACGCCCATCTCCCGCACCAGCCGCGGCACGGTGGCCAGCTCACGCGCCAGCGCCGCGCGGGCCTGCTCGGGCGTGTTCAGCACCGGCTCGAAGCCGCCGCTGGCCAGCAAGGCCTGCAGCGGCGCGCTGGCAATGATGGGCGCCATCTCGCGGTGCAGGCGCTCCACCACCGCGGGCGGGATGCCCGCGGGTGCGGCCAGCGCCATCCACAGGCGGAACTGGAAGATCTCGTCGTCGTAACCTTGCTCGGCGAAGGTGCGCGCCTCTGGGAAGGCCGCGATGCGGCTCGTGCCGGTGACGGCGATCACCTTCAGCTTGCGCGCCTGCACGAAGGGCGCAAAGGCCGGCGCCACACCGAAGGCCACGGCCACGCGCTGGCCGACCAGATCCTGCGTCATGGGCGCCAGGCCGCGGTACACGGCATGCACGGCATCGGCGCCCAGGCGGCGGTTGAGCAGCCACTCGGCCGCCAGGTGCGCATGCGTGCCCTGCCCCCAGGAGCCGTAGCCGAACTGACCGCGCTGCTGCCGCGCGTAGGCCGCCAGCCCGGCCAGATCGTCCACCGGCACGCCGGCATGCACCGCCAGCACCAGCGGCAGGCTGCCCACCTGCGTGACGAGCGTCAGGTCACGCAAGGGGTCGTAGGGCAGCTGCTTGAAGGTGGCAGTGTTGTTGACCAGCATGTCCGAGCTTGCGGCCAAGAGCGTGTAGCCGTCGCGCGCGGCCTTGGCCACCGCATCGGTGCCAATGACGCCGGCCGCACCTCCCTTGAAGTCGGTGATGAAGGGCTGCCCCAGGCGCTGGCCGAGCTGCTCGGCGATGGCCCGCACGATGGCGTCGCTGGGCCCGCCGGGCGGGAACGGCACGACGATGGTGACGGGCCTGGCGGGGTAGGCCGCATCGGCCGCCAGGGTCAGGCGCGGCGCTGCGCCAAGCAGGGACAGGGCCAGGCCGGTCAGCAGTTGCCGTCGTGGGTTGAGGTGCATGTCGGGCTCCGTTGAAGTGCCCGGAAGTCTCGGCAGGCCGCCCGGGCCTTGCCAGCCGGAACGCTGCCGAAGCCTTGCTCAACAGGCCCGCCGTGGCCGGTCAACACCAGCTTCAGGGCCCCAAGCGCCACGAACGCGCTGGCATTCAACCCAGGCCGGGCGGATGGCGAAAGCCCGCACCCCATGCGGCCATGTCGGCGCGTCGAACGCGATGCCGGCTCAGACCCTTCAGTCTGGATCGACGCCAATGACAACGGCCCCTCACCTTGCGATGAGGGGCCGCTGGAGGGACGCTGCCCGGTGTTACCTGGGGTGGCTGATGGGAACCAAAACGGCGACCTAAGCTGTTGATCTCATTGGAAAAGGCGCTGGGAAAGACTGATTTGTTCCCCCGTCTGTTCCCCTTGTCCGCATGGGACGTCTTGAGACCAGCGACGACATTCTGGCGGTCCTGTTCGTCAGCCGCAAGGTCGCGAGGCGCACCGGTTCTTCAAGTCATACAGAACTTCGCCGGCAACCTCGGAGCTGCGCTGCAAAGGAGAGCGTAGATCTGGACCTGCACCACATGCTTGACTGCACGTACGGTCGTACCCTTGCACTGGCCCAAGTGCCAACGGCCCGTCAGGTCAGCACCCTCCCCGTGGCACCGTTAACACACAGCGACCGCAGGCCTCGCGGGGGATCGACACAGGCAGGTCAAGGCACCCGCGCTCCAGCCCGCCAGAAGCGCTCGACCGACGATTGCCACACCTTGGGGCGAGGTCGAGGCGCTGCCGACACCAGGTGCAGCGCCAAGGCGTTGAGCGCACCGTTGACCATGACCGCGTGCAGTTCAACGTCACCACCGTTGGCGAGTTCGCCCGCTTCGATGGCCGCATGCATGGCCTCCAACAGCGCCCGGTAGCCGAACTGGCGATCCATCTCCTGCCAACGCGCCCACCCGATCACGCTGGGGCCGTCGATCAGCGCGATGCGCGCCACTTCGGGGCGTGTCATGAATGCCACCCAAGCCACTGAACCGCGCTCCAGCGCCCGCAGCGGCGACTTGACGTCCGCAGTGGCTGCGTCGATCGCCTCTGCAGCTTGCTCGGCGATCTGGAGGCACACGGCCTCCAGCAAAGCTGCCTTGTCCGCGAAGTGGTGGTACAGCGCGCCGCGCTTCACGCCGGCAGCTTCCAGGATGGCGTCGGTGCTGGTGGCCGCATAGCCTTGCGCTGCAAAGAGTCGACGCGCCTCAGCCACCAGGCGCGTACGGGTCTGGGTCGTGCGCTCGGCATTCGTGGCCATGAGCAAGTGTACTTTACAAACAGATTGTCTGTTTATAGACTCACATAAACAGACTGACTGTTTGTTTATCCAAGCTGAGGAGACCTCATGCGCTTCGAAGACCGCTACCCCATCGTTGTCACCCCTGCCAAGGACGCGTGCCGCGACTTCTGGACCGACCGCCTCGGGTTTGAGGTCGGGTTCGACAGCAGTTGGTTCGTGTGGCTCGGCAGCCCGGATGGCAGCGCGTCCATCGCGTTCATGACGCCTGATCATCCGTCGGCCCCCCCTGGCCCCGAGCCCTTTGCGGGCACGGGCTTGTGCTTCGAGCTTCAGGTGAAGGACGCCGAAGCGGCCTTCAACGACTTCACGGCCCGCGGCGGAGTTGCCCAGCTGGCCCTGGTCGACGAGCCCTTCGGGCAACGGCGATTCGGATTTCGGGATCCCTCGGGACTTTGGGTGGACGTGGTGCAGCAGATCGATCCCGCAGCGGGCTACTGGGACCGGTACCTGGTCCCGGCGTCACACCCGTGAGCTCGTCGAGCCCGCGTCTCACGGTGGAGCGGGTTGCCACCGAGCCATCGGGCCACAGTGCCACTTGGCGAAGTGAGGCTGCCGGGCTGCTGGCACTGTCGACCCCAGTCGTGACCGGGCTGGTGGTCGGTGCGGCGCCAGGCTTGGTCGACAGCCTCGTCCTGGGAGACCTTGGCGCGCCGGCCCTGGGCGCTGTCTCGTTGACCGGCAGCGTCACCTTGGTGTTCATCGCGGCGCTGTACGGCATGCTGACCCCCGTGGGCCTGGCCGTGGCCCGTTCGTTTGGTCGTGCCGACCCGGATGACGCGCAGCGCCAGCTGGCAGCGGGCGTGCAGGTGGCGCTTCGCGCGGGTGCGCTGGCCATGGGACTGCATGCTCTGGCTTGGCTCTTCGTGCGGAGCACAGCAGCGCCCGCAGCCGTGGCGGCCGTCGCCTGGGCGTACTGGCTACCGGTCTCGTTGGGCCTGCTGCCCTTTGCGTTGCTGCTGGCGTACAAGCAGGCCTTCGAAGCCATCGAGCGCCCCTGGTTGGCCATGGGCTGCATGGCACTCATGGTCGCCGTGGATGCCGCGGTCAGCGCCACCCTGGCGCATGGCCTTCTGGGCACCCAGCCCTGGGGTCTGCTCGGCGCCGGCCTGGGCAATCTGGTGGGCCAGACGGTTGCACTGGCCGCCCTCTGGCAACTGGCCCGGCGGCACCGGCACCTGACCAGATGCTTGGCGCCAGGCTCGCCGCCAGTCACCGATGCCCGACGTCGACAATGGCAGGAAGGCGCGCCCATGGGGCTGCAGTACCTGGCCGAAACGGGCGCCACCGCCGGTGCAGGGCTACTCATCGGGCACTTCGGTGCCATCCCTCTTGCCGGCAATCAGATCGCCACGGCGGTGACCATGGCACTGTACATGGCACCTTTGGGGCTGGCCACTGCCGTGGGCTTGCGGCTGGCACAGGCCCACGGATCAGGGCAGCCTGCCCGGCATTGGCCGATCGCGATGGCGGGCCTGCTGATGGCCACGGCCTGGATGGGATCGACGGGACTGGCGTTGGCTGTTTCCGGCCACGCGGTCGCAGCATGGTTCACGGTGGACCCCGCCGTCGCCGCCGCCTCGGCCGCCCTGTTCTTGCCGCTGGCCCTGATGCAGGTGGCAGACGGGGTGCAGTCGGTCAGCGTCGGCGCGTTGCGTGCGCTGCAGTCAGGCGCATGGTCGGCCCGCGTGACCAGCCTGTGCTACTGGATCGTGGCCTTGCCAGCCGCCTGGGCCATGAGTGTGCCGGCTGGCTTGGGGGCCCCCGGCGTTTGGCTCGGCTTCACGCTGGGCGTCGCACTGTCGGCCACCTTGCTGACGCTGCGCCTCAAGCAATTGACCCGGTGTGCAGCCCGAGATCACGCCCACGGCACGACCTCCAAATGAAGCCCGGCAGTGCCGACTTCGGCCCAACCCAGGGTTCACCCGGCCGCGCACACTTCGAAGAGGTTCTGGTCGAAGTCGAGGAAGTACACGGCGCGTTCGGCAGGGCCGCGGCGCGGCGCCTCGACCCGCAAGCCCGCGCGCCGCAGCGCATCGCCAACGTCGCGCAATCTTCCGGCCGGCACACGGATGGCCACGTGGGCGGCACTCGGGGCAGCCGGCAGTCCTCCTGCACGCACGAGCACAAGGTGAAGGCGGCCCAGGTGCACCGCCAGCTCGGACGCACCTGGGCTCACTGCGGACGGCTGCTGCACCTGGCCACCGAACACACCGGCCAGCACAGCCGCGGTTCGCTGGGGATCTGAGACGGCCAGCGCCACATGGTCAAGCTCCACAGCCAGCGGATCGGTGGGATCGGCGTCCGAGCGGCCAGCCGACGGCATCGCCGCCACGTCGGAGGGTGTTGGAACCAAAGCTTCCGTGCCCAGAGGACGGTGAAACCAAGCCACGTCGTGCCACTGTCCGAGCTTGTGCCCGACGCGCCTGAATACGCCGACCGGCTCATATCCCATGGCGCGATGCAGACCCTCGCTCGCAGCGTTCGGCAAGGTGACCCCCGCATAGGCGTTGCGGAATCCGCGTACCTCCAGCGCTGGCAACAAGGACTGGTACAACGCGCGTCCGACACCCGCCCGATGACAACCCGAAGCGACGTACACCGTGGTCTCCACCGACCATCGGTACGCTGCACGCTCACGATGGGCACTGGCGTAGGCGTAGCCCACCAACTCGTTGTCCCGCAATGCGACGAGGCCGGCCCAGGACGCCAGCCACTTGCCGACCCGGGACGTGAACTCCGCCAGCGAAGGCACGGCGTCCTCGAACGACACCGCCGTGTCTCGGACGAAAGGGGCATAGATGGCCAGCATGGCGGCAGCATCCTCTTCGGTCATCGGCCTGATCTGCGTGATCGGTGTGTTGCTCATTGATTGGCTCATTGCTCAGGAGCAGCCGCCGCCAGGCTGCCCGGTGACGAGTGCGATGACGCGGAGTTCACGCCGCGCGCGAGTCAGCGCCGCTGCCTTTGCCGAGGACCCTTTCGCCCAGCGATCGCTTCCGGTCTTGCCAGTTGTCGCACCCGATCGTGGTCAGGACGTTCGCCGGTCTCGATCCAATGGTCATAGAAGGCCAGCTTGCCATCGATCAGAGCCAATGCGGCCTGCCAGTCCAGGAGCGTGTGCAACACGTGTTCACGGTGGGCTGCCAGCAGTTTGCGCTGGTCCAGCAGGCTGGCCGGCCCTTGGGCCACCAGCTGCGCGTAGGCCCGGATGTCCTTGACGGACATCCCTGTGCTACGCAGACGATCGATCAGACCCAGCCATGCCACGTGACGGGGTCCGAACACCCTACGCCCCGCGGCGTCCCGCCCCACGCCCGGGATCAGGCCCTGGTCACAGTACCAGCGAATCGCGTGCGTGCTTCGCCCCGTGCGCTCGGCCAGTTCTCCCACTCGAAGATCCGTCCCGGTCCGCGCAGGCTCGCTCATGGGACAAGAGGTCCTGTCTCGTCAGCGGGTGCCTGTTGCGTCGGCCCGGGTGCCACCCAGATCGCATGGGCATGTTGCGTGTCCAGGTACTCCCGTACCGCGCTGATCCTGCCGTCGCGGAACTCCATCAGCATGTGGTACTCCTGCCGGTACAGCCTGCCGTCGATCAGGTCGCCTTCGGAAACGGCCTCCACGGCCAACCGGTCACCTTCGCCCACCATACCCTTGGCTGCCATCCTGAGCCCCCCGTCGAGCCTCTTCAACATGGCGCGGAACAGGCGCTCGATGCGTTCCCGGCTGTACAGGCCCGCCGCCGGGTTCAGGTCCGGCTTGCCGGGTATCCACCAGGTTGCGTCGTCCGTCATGGTGGCCATCACACCGTCGATGTCGGCCGCGGTGAAGCACGCGAAGAGCTGCGTCGCCGTCTTCTTGTTGCGCTCGAGCGGACCTGGCGCGGCCATGATGCTCTCGCTCTCTCGATCATCCCCCATCGTGCACTCCTTTCATGCGGTGTCAGTGATCTCGCAGATCGGATTGAACCGTTTCGAGTGCACTCGAAGTCAAGCCCTCTGCGTCGCGCCCGCGCTCTGAAGCGCTCAACGTCACTGCCGTGCAGCCTGGTCGAGTCCTCCTCCAAACAAGGCCACGCGTCGAGGGGCTGTCAAACGGCGGACACCAGCGTCGCGCTCAGGCCGCCCGGCATGTCCTCGCGCAACATCACGCGTGGCGCGGATCGCGTGGTGTACACGACGTAGGCCTCGGTGTGGGGCCCCTTCAGGATGCGGTATTCCAGCCTGAGTGTCGGCCGCTGGCCCATCACCGCTGCCACGCGGGCGGCCGACGTCGCACGTCCGATCAATGGCGAGACGCCCGACTCCGCGTCGTACACGCCGAACCCGAACTCGACGCCATCAGGCGACTGGGCGGCCATCATGGCCGCCCAGTCCACCCGCTGGTCGATGACCTGGCCCGCCAGGCGTGCGCTGACGGATCTGCGGCTGCCGCCCACGCGCAGCGTGCCGCTCACCTGGGAGCCCTCGTAGGCCAGAGACATCAGCGTCGACGATTCGCCTTGCGTCATGGCCAGTTGCGCCTCCACCGGCGTGAAGTCCCGCCGGACGACGGCAGACCAGTGCTGGCCAATGTCCCGAGAAGACAAGGACAACCGGCAGGTGCCGTCGGCCAGCGGCCGAATCTCGATCGTGGCATCGCCGACGTCCTGGCCATGTTCGGCCAGGCGGTAGACGAACCTTCCAGGTCGCAGCCGGTGCGCATCGAACGTGACAGGTGAAAGGGGGGTCATCCTGGATGCCTCCTTTCCCTCGGGGGTACGCCGTTCGCTCGACCTGGCTATGCCAGCCAGAGACGCCGCACCCACGGCCACGACGAGGCGCCGTCGTGCATGCGAAGCCGGCCCGTCGATGATCGCCGCGCACGGGCGTGCGGGGTCAGGGCTCACGGGTGAAACGCTGCTCGACGAACAAGAACTCGGCCTCGGCGGGGTACTTCACGTAGATCCGCTGCACGCTGTGATCGGCCGCGACCTCCAGCTCAAAGCGCAGGTCGCGCTTGCGGCCGGTCGGCGAAGCGCCCATGCCCGCTTCGGCGCTGGCGCCGTGCAGGACGATCGGCCCTGATCCGCGTTGGGCGTCATGGCTGGCGTACCACATCTGGCCGGGCTCGAACGTGTCGACGGTGGTCAACTCGAAGCGCTCGTCCAGGTTGTTGTAGCCGAGCATTGCCACGCGCCGCGAGTCCCCTCCTGCAAAGGTGCCGCTGAGTTCCTCGCGCAGGTAACGCCCTCCGAGCACCCATGCACGCTCTGCACGCATGTGGCTGGACACGATGGGCAGCGCACCGGCACGTGGCCACACCTTCATTTCCACCTTCCATCGCCCGATCAATGGTTCCAGTCGACGGTGCTGGTCGCCGGGCAGGGCCAGTCGAGCCGAAGCCGGCATGTCCGACGCCGGCAGGTCGCGTGCCGCCAGCACGTCGCAGCCGTTGAGCAACAGTAGCCCCGCCAAGGCAACGGCTCTGCTCATCGATCCCGTGTCGCTCATGTGTTCCCCTACGGTTAAGAACTCGAACTCTGTGCCCCTCGACAAGGCCCAAGGCCCGGTGTTGGATGCGCCCATGTCAGGCCCACGCCGCCGCGTTGCGCAACACGAAGGCTTCGAACTGGCGTGGTGCCTGGCCCGTGATGCGTTGCACGTCAGAGCTGACAGCCGCCGCATGGCCCTCCGCGATCACGCGGTTCAGGCTGGAGAGGATGTCGATGGTCCAGCCGTCCATGCCACGACCGCGCATCGCATGGACGGCTTCACCTTCGGAGATGTCGACCAGCGCCACCGGACGCGCGGTATGACGCGCGATGACCGACACGGCCTCGCCGGCGGTCAGTGCCTCGGGGCCGGTGACGGTGTAGATGTTCCCGCCGTGCGCGGCAGGATCCAGGAGGATTGCCGCATCGACCGCCGCGATGTCCTCGACGTCAACGTAGCTGCAGCGGCCTTCGCCCAGGGACAGGCGGACCACGCCCCCACGAATCATGGCGCCGTAGACGCTGATGAAGTTCTGCATGAAGCTGTTCGGCCGCACCAAGGTCCATGCCATGCCTGAATCGATGACGAGCTGGTCGACCTCGCCCTGCAGCTTCGCAATCGCCACAGGCGAAAGGGCATCGGCTCCTGCACCCGAGGAGCGAAGCACATGCCGAACACCTGCGGCGCGGGCGGCCGCCAGCGCTCGCCGCGCCAGCGTCAGCTTGGACGGCACCAGGGGAAGCAACAGGAACAGCGTGTCCACGTCCGACATCGCGGCCTCGAGCATCGCCACGTCATTGAAATCGACCCGACGACCCGGGGCGCCCTCGACACCTTCACCACCCGGGCTGCCGGCGAGCACATCGGCGCCGGCGTCCAGCAGGCGGCGCACCAGGCGCCGCCCAATGTTGCCTGTGGCTCCGGTGATCAGGATTCGGTGGTCAGTCATGGAGCGCCCTCGTGGTGCAGGTGCATCGATCCAGGGTGCGCCCGCGCGGCGGTTGCGTCGGTCGAGGCGTCGGGTTGCAGTGACCGCAGGCCGTCGACGAGGCAATCCACGATCCGCCGGCCCACCACGCCTTGGGGGTCAAGGTCAGGGTCGTAGATCGTCAGATCCAGGCCCAGGAAGCCCGGCTGGCTCGACAGCCGCGCCAAGACGGTTGCTAGTTCCATGAAACTGGGTCCACCGGTTTCCGGGCAGTCCGCCGCTGGCATCTCGCTCGCGTCCACGACGTCAAGGTCCAGGTGCACCCAGAACCCGTCTATCCGCGCCGCAGTCCAGCGATCGAGGGCCGCAATGCTTGCGGACGGACTGCCCTGCCAGCGCCCGGCCGTCGTCACCTGCATGCCAAGGCCGACCATCTCGGCCAGGTCTGTGTCAGCGTCGCGAATACCTAGGACGAATACATCTTCGGCGCGAAACGGTGCCTCTCTGCCGCCAAGCGCCACCAGGCGCGGATCACCGCGGCCAGTGACGATGGCCAAGTCCTCGCCCGCAGCGGCCCCGATGGGTACGCCCTGGCCCGAATGCCTGAAATCACTGTGTGCGTCCATGAACACCAGGCCGGGGCGACCCCGATGTCGCAACGCGTGTGCGACACCGATCAACACGCTGCAGTCGCCCCCTAGAAGCAACACTGGCTGTCGCGCCAACAACAGGGGCGTCACGCGCTGCGCCAGGTCAAGCGTGTACTGCACCAAGGCCCCAGCATTGCGGTCGCCGTCTCCCGGCTGCCAGGCGGCCCGGTAGCGTGGCGGGACCACGCACCCGCCATCCTCGGCACCCAGGCGCTGCTGCAGGCCCAGGTTGCGCAACACCCACGGCGCCTTGTAGCAGCCGGGTACCGCGCCCGCTTCCGGCGGGCGCAGGCCCAGATTGCTGGGCGCGTCGACTACGACCAGTCGGGGGCGGCCGTTGGGGATCGTCTGCTGGCGAGGGCCGATGCTCACGCGCCCTCCGCCACGAAGCCAGCAGAGCGGTGTGAACCATCGCAGAAGGGCTTGACTTGCGACTGGCCGCATCGGCACAGCCGAAACGAGGTGCCGCGTGCCACGGTGCGGCCGGTGCCGCTGCAGATCTCTAGCGCGCCGGCCAGCTCCAGCGGGCCATCTCGCAAGGGCTGCACCGCCAGCGCACCCCCGCGCTCAGGCAAGGCCGCCAGCGTCTGGGCATCGGGCTCGCCACTGGCACGGAAGCCCGCTTCCACGTGGCTGCCATCGCACCACGGCTTGCGGCGAGACTGGCCGCAGCGGCACAAGGTCGCACGCAGCGCGGCCTCGCCACCCGCCACGGCATAGGGTGCGTGCAGCGCATAGGGGCCGTTCTCACGCACACGCAGCACGTTCACCTCCGGCGGCGGCTCTTGCGCAGCGCCGTCGTGTCTCAGGTAACGGATGGCCCCCGATGGGCACCGGCGGGCCACCAGCACCAGCTCGTCGATGGGCACGGCGTCGGGGTCGATCCAGGCCCCCGGCGTGTTGGCCTTGAAGGCCTGCGGCGCCTCCAGCACGCAGTGGCGAGCATGGATGCATCGTGCAGCGTCGAAGAGGATGGTGAGTTGCCGCCCTCGCACCTCTTCCAATCCCGGCGCCGCGGGAGGCCCGGAACGGGCGTCCGCGGGCACGGGCGATGCAGCGGCGCTGATGGCCGGGGCTGGCGCTGACCCGTCTGCCGACGCGGGTGCGCGGTGCGTGCCCGTCGCCTGTGCGCACAGGGTGCTCAGCCGGGCTTCAAGACCGCGCAAGGCCTGGCCCAGCGAAGCGGCAAACGGGCCTTCCGCGCAGGGCGGTCCAGCCAGCCGCTGGCGAATGGCGCTCAGCCTCTCGAGCACCACCACAGGCGCCGAGCCCTCGGGCAGCACGCCCAGAGGGCGCAGCGGGGTCAGCGACAGGCCGGCATGGCAGCCGCCATCCGTGGCGGCCGGCTTGGCGGCCAGCGCCTGCCCCACCGGCACGAGCTCGCGCATCAGCACGAAGCTGGCGTCCAACCATGCGGCCTTGGCCTCGTGCGAAGTTGCAGCGAAGCCTTGCATCAGGCAGCGCAGCGAGCTGGTGTACAGGGCATTGCCCACATCAAGCCAAGCCGCGGCCGCGGGCTCGGCGATGTGCACACGCGAGCTGGCGCTGTGGATCGGCGGGTTCATCACCGGGTTCACTGCTGCAGGCCAGGCCGGCGCAAAGTCCGGGTCGGTGCGGCTGAATCCGGCCAGTTCATCCGCCATGCGCGCGAAGCGGCTGAAATGGGAGTCGTCGTTTTCCTCTCCCGCGCCCTCGCCTTGCGTGACGATGGTGTCCAGCGCCAGTTGCGCATCGGCCCAGCCGCGTACCGCTCGCAGCCCGCGCAGCGGCACGCCTTGCGCATCCACCTGCAACCTGGGGTCACCCACAAAGACCGCGGCTTCACCGTCGCGGGCCACCCAGGCTCCCAAGCCGGCACGCAGGCCCTCGTAAAGCTCACCCACGGTGTCGTAGTCGCGTGCGCCGGGGCTCAGGCGCTCCAGAGGCACCTCGCGCCGATAGGTCACAGCCGGCTCGAAGCCTTGCGCCCGCGGCACGGCGTGTGACTGCGGCCGCTCCAGGAACATGAAGTGTTCGATGGTGGCCTGCGAGAAGGGCTGCAGGCGGATGACCAAGCCTGCGGGGTAAGGCCCCGCATCCACCGGGTACGGCGGGCGGCCGAACCAGGCCGTACCACCCAGCGCCTGGGCCAGGTTCGCCACCAGCGCCAGGTGCGTCATCTCGTCGAACACCACGGCCATCAGGCTGCCGCGCCAGCGCGCCACGGCTTCGCGCTGGGCCGGCGTCCAGGCCGCGTCGTCCTGCTTCAGGCTCAAGGCTGCGTACAGATAGCAGCCCATCAGCAGGTGCTCGACCTCGGCCGCCTCGTGCAGCGCGTACAGAAGCTGCTCGCGGCTGGGCGCTGCGGCACGGACTCCCGCGCTCATGCTGCGTGTTGCTTCAGTTCGGCCCAGACAGCATCGGCGCTCATGCCCACCAGGAACTCCAGGCCCGCACCTGGTGCGTGACGCGCCATGGCCCCTGTCAGCCGCGTGCGAACTTCGTCATCGACACGGCCGTCGCCCGCCAGCGTCTGCAACTGCGCGCAGTAGTGCAACAGGTAGTCGCGCTGGCGGTCGATCAGTGCGTCGGGCGTCCCGGCGGGACCGTGGCCAGGCAAGGCCAACGGAATCCCGCTGCACAGAGCCCGGCACCGCTCCAGGTTCGCCAGCCAGGCCAGCACGCCGCCATCGGCCAAGTAGCTGTGCACGCCGTTGAACAGCAGGTCGCTCAGGAACGCTGCGCCGCCGATGCCGGCGCCCGTGGGTCTTGCGACCCAGATGCTGTTGGCCTCCGAGTCGCCGCCCCGCCCCAGGTCATGCACCGTGTAGCTGACGCCATCCACCTGCACGACCTCGTTGTCGACCACTGTTCGATTTGGGTAGCGCCACTGTGGCACCCATTCAGCACCGAACACGGGCGTCCATTGCGCTCGTTTGGGCGCTTCCAATTGCCGCATCAGGGCCTGCACCGGCGCCGTCGCGTAGATAGGCGTCGCGTCATCGGTCACCAGATTCACCAGGCCCGCCACGTGGTCCGGGTGCGGATGGGTCACCAGCACAGCCGCCAGCGTTTCGCCGTCGGCCCCTTCGGTTTCGAGGACGATGACA
>CAYPDO010000004.1:33560-35018 GCA_964409495.1 uncultured Bordetella sp. | reverse complement strand
TCCGCGACCGTCTGGCCGCCTTCGTGGCCCAGCGCCTGGGCGGCAGCGCCGCGGCCGTGCGCTTTGCCGATGGCCAGGCCATCGCCGAACACGGCCAGCCCATGGCCTGGGCCGAGCTGGTGCAGGCCGCCTACCTGGCGCGCGTGCAGCTGTGGAGCGACGGCCACTACGCCACACCCGGCCTGCACTGGAACCGCGACACGCTGCAGGGCGAGCCCTTCCAGTACTTTGCCTACGGCGCGGCGTGCAGCGAGGTGCTGGTGGACACCCTGACCGGCGAGCACCGCGTCTTGCGCGCCGACCTGCTGCACGACGTGGGCACATCCCTCAACCCGGCGCTCGACATCGGCCAGGTCGAAGGCGCCTACCTCCAGGGCCTGGGCTGGCTGACGATGGAAGAACTGTGGTGGCAGCCGATGGACGGCAGCCGGAACGCCGGCCGGCTGATGACCCACGCGCCCAGCACCTACAAGATCCCCACCGCCAACGATGTGCCGGCGGTGTTCAACACCCGGCTGTACGGCCAGCCGAATGCCGCCGACACCATCGGCCGCAGCAAGGCCGTGGGCGAACCGCCGCTGCTGCTGGCCTTCTCGGCCTTCCTGGCCATCCGCGATGCCATCTCGGCCGCCGGCGGCCACCGCCTGAACCCACCGCTGCGCGCGCCGGCCACGCCCGAGGCGGTGCTGGATGCGCTGCAGGCCGTGGGTGCCGGCTTGCCCTGAGCCTGGCGCCGCGGCCAATTCCGCAAAATGAGCGACACCGCCCCACCCTTCCCCACGCTGCACACGCCGCGCCTGCGGCTGCGCGAGCTGCAGCCCGACGATGCGCCGGCGCTGCATGCTATCCATGCCGATATCCAGGCCATGCGCTGGTTCGGCGCCGACCCGCCGGTCGATGTGGCCGCCACCGCCGCGCTGATCACCCGCTTCGCCAGCTGGCGCCTGGCCGCCAACCCGGGCGTGCGCTGGGGCATCGAGCGCCGCAGCGACGCGCGGCTGCTCGGCAGCTGCGGCCTGTTCGGCTGGAACCGCGACTGGGCCAAGTGCGCCACCGGCTATGAGCTGGCCGCCGATGCGCAAGGCCAGGGCCTGATGCGCGAGGCGCTGGGCGCCGCCATCGCCTGGGGCTTCGAGGCCATGGCGCTGAACCGCATCGAGGCGCAGATCCATCCCGACAACGCCGCGTCGATCGCGCTGGTGCAAGGCCTGGGCTTTGCGCGCGAAGGCCTGCTGCGCGAGGTGGCCCGCTGGGGCGGGCAGTTCCACGACCTGGCGCCATACGCCCTGCTGCGCCGCGACTGGCGCGCGCCGGCATGACCGAGGCCGCGCTGCGCGCCACCGCCGCCGCCTGGCTGGCCGCGGGCCGCAGCGCGCGCGTGGTGCAGGTGCTGCGCCACCGCGGCTCGGTGCCGCGCGAGGCCGGCACGCGCATGCTGGTGGCGGCCGATGCGGTGGC
>CAYPDO010000004.1:0-33460 GCA_964409495.1 uncultured Bordetella sp. | reverse complement strand
GCGCTGGCCTGCCCGATCGG
Source organism: uncultured Bordetella sp. (assembly GCA_964409495.1). Classification (GTDB taxonomy): domain Bacteria; phylum Pseudomonadota; class Gammaproteobacteria; order Burkholderiales; family Burkholderiaceae_C; genus Pseudaquabacterium. The sequence continues at coordinate 33,440 of CAYPDO010000004.1, read as the reverse complement.
CGTGCCGGGCATCCCGGGCAAGCAGCCTGCGGTGCTGGCAGTGGCGGTGGTGGCGCAGCTGCTGCAGGTGGCGGCCGTGCCTGCGCCCGGGGCCGGGCCTGCCGGCACCGGCCCGCGCAGCCAGCGCAGGGCCAAGACCTGAGACCATGGGCGTCCCCTTGTTCAAGGGGCGTCGCACCGACGCTCAGGAGAAGCCCCGAGCGCCTGCCATGCAAACCGGGCTTCACGCCCGTACACTTGGGCGCATGAAGCGGTTCACATGGCGTCACGCACTGGTGTCCCGCATCGCCTTGGCGATGCTGGTGCTGGCCGTGCTGTCGCCCACCGTGTCGCGCCTGGCCCATGCCTGGCAGGCCGAAGCCGCACCCTGGGGCCTGATCTGCGAAGCCGACGTGTCCGGCAACCCGGGTGAAGGCAAGACCGTGATGCTGGGCGAGCACTGCCCGATGTGCCTGGTGCAGCAGCAAGCCTGGGCCCCGGCGCCCGTGGGCGCGCCGCTGCTGCTGCGCGCTGGGCTCAGCCAGGTGCAACCCAGCCTGTTCCTGCGGGCCCCTCGCCCGCTGTTTGCCTGGTCGTCCAGGCAAGCGCGCGCCCCACCGCGCGCCTGAGCCTGAGCGCGGCGTCGCAGGCGGCCCCCAAGCCGTCTGGCGCGCCGTGATGCGGGCCGAAGCTCCCCCTCGTCTCCATCCGTCCTGAACGCAGGGCGGCGCAGCGCCATGCCGTCTGCGCCGACCCCAGCCAGGCCCCGGCAAAGACCTTCCGATGTCCTGTGCTGCACAGGCCCCGGAGGCTTGGCTGTGCCCTGGTGTGCCCATTCACCATCGAAAGCCATCCATGACTTCCAGCAAGTTCCACCGGCCCCTGGCCAGCCTGCTGCTGGCCGCTGTCTGCGGCAGCGCCTCGGCCCACATCGGCTACGGTGGCCGTGACTTCGGCAGCTTCAGCGGCCTGGCCAGCGCCAGCGTCACCATCGCCAATCAGGCCGTCACCGGCAACTACGGCTGGGCCGACGCCACCGACTACAACTTCGGCGATTCGCACCGGGCCCGCGCCTTCCGCTTCCACCTCGACAACACCGCGCTGGTGAGCTTCAGCGTGGCAGCCAGGGCCAATGCCACCGCCACCAGCATCGGCGGTCTGCTGCCGGGCTTCTCGATCTACCAGGGCCTGGCCCATGTGGCGCCGTTAGCGGCCGACCACGACACGGCCGCCATCAGCCTGGCCTACCTGGCCAGCCTGCCGGGCGAGGTCAAGGAAGGCGCCTGGGTGTCCAGCGGTGACTTCAAGATCGGCAATGACGGCAACGCCACGGCCGCCGCGGCCCTGAGCAGCTTCCGCCTCCAGGGCTATGCGGTGGACGGCACGGCCGCCAACTTCAGCAACGCCAACCCGAACGTGGTGGGCGATGGCCTGGCCGATGGCCAGGTGTCAGCCAGCTTCGTGCTGGCAGCGGGCGACTACAGCATCTTTGTCGGCGGTGCCGACTACTGGGCCCAGAACCCGGCCAACCCCGACCTCAGCAAGGCCTACGGCATGAGCGCCACGCTCAGCGTGTCGGCCGTGCCCGAGCCGTCGGCCTGGGCCTTGATGGCCATGGGTGCGGCGCTGCTGGTGTCGCTGCGCCGCAAGGCCGCCCACCGGGCCTGAGCGGGCCTGCCACCGTCGCACTGCGCAAGGAGCACTGCATGGCTGCCGCAAGAACCCTGTTGCGCCGGATGAGTCCGGCTGTCGCGCTGTGGCTGGCCGCCTGCGGCGGCGGCGGTGGCGATTCGGTGGTGATCGAGACACCGGGCACGGTGCCGGCCGCCACGCCGCTGCCGGCACCGCGCGCCGCGGCCAGCACCTTGACCGGCACGGTGGCCATCGGCGCGCCGGTGGTGGGGGCCACGGTGAGCGCCCGGTGCGTGGTGGGCACGGCCAGCGCGCTGGCGCCCACCGATTCACAGGGCAGCTACACGATCGACCTGCGCGAGGCCGCCCCGCCCTGCCTGCTGCAGGCCCAGGGCGGCACAGCGGGCGGCGTGCCCTACACCCAGCTGATGCACAGCCTGGCCATGGCCATCGGCACGGCCCAGGTCAACCCGCTCACCGAGCTGACCTTGGCACGGGCACTGGATGCCGAGCCGGCCACGCTGTTCGCCCGCTTTGCCGGCACCGCCGACGTGCCCAGCCCCGCGCGGCTGAACACCGCGCGCCAGTGGCTGGGCCAGCAACTGGCCGCACTGGGCCTGGCGGCGCCCGGCAGCGATGTGTTTGCCGGCAGCTTTGCGCTGGGCGATGCCACCGACCGCACGCTCGACACGCTGGCCGCCACGCTGACAGCCAGCGGCGCCTCGCTGAACCAGTTGCGCAACAGTGCAGCCCAGGGCCAGGCGCTGAAGGCCACGCTGGACCAGGCCAGGGCCGTGCAGGACGCACGCCTGGCCGCCGAGGCCGCCGCCGCCGCCGAGACCGCACGCGCCGAGGCTGAATCACGCGCCAAGGCCCAGGCCGAGGCCCGCGCCGCGCTCGAGGCCCAGGCCGCCGCAGCCGCCAAGGCCACCGCCGATGCGGCTGCTGCCAAGGCCGCAGCCGAGGCCAAGGCCGCCGCCGAGGCCAAGGCGGCCGCCGACGCCAAGGCCGCCGCCGAGGCCCAGGCCGCGGCCGATGCCAAGGCGGCCGCCGCCGCCGCGGCCAAGGCCGCTGCTGAGGCCGCCGCCCGCGCCAAGGCCGAGCAAGAGGCCGTGGCCAAGGCCCGCGCCGAGGCGCAGGCCGCCGCCGCTGCCAAGGCCGCCGCCGAGGCCAAGGCCGCGGCTGAGGCCAAGGCCGCCGCTGATGCCAAGGCCGCCGCCGAGGCCAGGGCCGCCGCTGAAGCCAAGGCGGCGGCGGATGCCAAGGCCGTTGCCGAAGCCAAGGCCGCTGCAGAAGCCAAGGCGGCTGCAGAAGCCAAGGCCGCCGCCGAGGCCAAGGCCGCCGCCGAAGCGGCCGCTGCCAAGGCCGCCGCCGATCTGGCGGCCGCCACGGTGAGCGGCACCGCCGCCGTGGGCCAGCCCCTGGTGGGTGCCACGGTGGCCGTGCGCTGCAGCGCCGGCACCGCGCAATCGGGCATCACCACCAGCAGCGATGGGCGCTTCACGCTGCCCTTGCTGGGCGCTTCACCGCCCTGCCTGGTGCAGGTGCGGGGTGGCCGGGTGGGCAGCGCCAGCGGCGCCAACAGCCCCTATGTGCTGCACGGCTGGATCGGCCAGCTGGGCGGCAGCATCCAGGTCACGCCGCTGTCCGAGCTGGCGCTGGCCCATGCCTATGGCCAGAGCCCGGCCGACGTGATGGCGCGCTTCGCCGGCACCGCCGATGTGCCAGCGCTGGCCGACCTGGCCGCCGGCAAGCGCTATGTGGCCGCGCAGCTGCTGGGCCTGGGTTTGAGCGCCCCGGGCGCGGACCTGTTCGCCTCTCCGCTGACCATTGGCGACACCACCGATCTGCTGCTCGACGCCTTCATCCGCCTGCTCTACGACAAGGACGTGGGCTTCGACGCCGCCGCCGCCACCGCGGCCACGCGCGCTGATCTGGCCAGCCGCGTGAATGCCGACCGCAACGTGGCGGTGCAGTTCGCGGCCGTGTCGGGCAACACCCCGATCCAGTGCGGCGACACGATCAACGAACTGGGCGCCACGGCCGTGAGCGCCAGGTTCCTGGACTTCCGGTTCTATGTCAGCGAGGCCAGGCTGCTGCGTGCCGATGGTGTGGCCGTGCCGCTGAAGCTGCCCGCCAACAGCAGCTTCAACCACACCGCCAGCAACGGCGATGCGGTGACGCTGATCGACCTGGAGAACGGCCGCGCCGAGTGCGACCCCGACCAGGGCAGTGGCGGCGAAGGCTCCAGCGAGACCAATGCGCTGCTGGCCGGCAGCGTGCCGGCCGGGCGCTACGTGGGCCTGCGGCTGACCATCGGCGTGCCGCATTCGCTGAACCACAGCCTCTACTCATCGGCCCCGGCGCCGCTTGATTCGGGGCCGATGAACTGGAGTTGGACCGCCGGCCGCAAGTTCGCCAAGATCGAGGTCACCGAGCCCACCCAGGGCGCCTGGCGCAGCGGCACCTTCTACGTGCACCTGGGCTCCACCGGCTGCTCGGGCAATGCCGGGCAAGGCACGGTGAGCTGCACCCGCGCCAACCGTGCCACGGTGCAGCTCGACAGCTTCGACCCGGTGACCCAGCGCGTGCTGGTGGACGTGAAGGCCCTGCTGGCCGGCACCAACATCACCATCAACCAGCGCGGTGCGGGCGGCTGCATGTCCGAGGCCACCGACCTGGACTGCCTGCGCGTGTTCGAGGCCCTGGCCATCGACTGGAAGTCCGATGGCACCGGCACCGGGCTGCCGATCAACGGCGGGCGCGGCCAGACCGTGTTCCGCGTGGGAGCGAAGTGAGCATGCAACACACGACACACGGCGCCGCGCGCAATGCGCTGGCCGCCTGGCGGCTGCCGGCACGGGTGGCCACGCTGGCGGCGGCGCTGGCCCTGAGCGCCTGCGGCGGCGGTGGCAGCACCGAGGTGCTGGTCAGCGCCAGCAGCAGCAGCCAGTGGAGCTGGCAGCTGCCCTACGGCTTTCCCGAGCCCAAGGTGCCCGGCGACAACGCCATGTCGGCCGACAAGGTGCAGCTCGGCCGCTTCCTGTTCTACGACCGGCGCCTGTCGGGCAACGGCGCGCAGTCGTGCAGCAGCTGCCATCTGCAGAGCAAGGCCTTCACCGACGGCCTGCCGCTGGCCATCGGCTCCACCGGCGAGGTTCATCCGCGCAATGCGCAGTCCATCGTCAACGTGGCCTACAGCCCCACGCTCACCTGGGCCAACCCGGCACTCACCGAGCTGGAGGTGCAGATGCAGGTGCCGCTGTTCGGCACACGGCCGGTGGAGATGGGCATCAACGACGACAACAAGGCCCAGGTGCTGGCCCGCCTGAGCGGGGATGGCGCCTACCCGGCCTTGTTTGCCGCGGCATTTCCCGGCGAGAGCGCGCCGGTGAACTTCACCAACGTGGTCAAGGCCATCGCCGCCTTCCAGCGCAGCCTGGTCGCGGGTGACAGCAAGTACGACCGCTATCTGCAGGGCAAGGCCACGCTGGATGCGGCCGAGACACGCGGTATGAACCTGTTCTTCGGCGAGAAGGCCGAGTGCTTTCACTGCCACGGCAGCTTCAACTTCAACAACCAGATCGTGCACAGCGCATCGCGGGGCGTTGACATCACCTTCCACAACACCGGCCTGTTCAACATCGGCGGCACGGGCGACTTCCCCTCGCCCAACCGCGGCCTGTTCGAAAGCACCGGCAAGGCGGCCGACATGGGCAAGTTCCGCGCGCAAAGCCTGCGCAACGTGGCCGTTACCGGGCCCTACATGCACGACGGCAGCATCGCCACGCTGACCGAGGTGCTGGCCTTCTATGCCGCCGGTGGCCGCAACATCCCCAGCGGGCCGCATGCCGGCGACGGGCGCGCCAACCCGTTCAAGGACGGCCTGATCAAGAACATCTCGCTGACCGAGCAGGACCAGGCCGACATCGTGGCCTTCCTGCGCACGCTGACCGACGAAGACCTGCTGACCAACCCGAAGTTCAGCGACCCCTTTGCCAGCAGCCAGTCTGCCGTGCGCCGGGAGGCACGATGAGCCGCCGCCTCATCCGCCGCCTGCCAACTGCCGCGCGCTGGCTGGGCGCCGCCCTGCTGGCGCTGGCCTGCACGGCCGCCCCCGCGCATGAAGGCACCGACCAGGCCCTGCCCGCGCAGCCCGGCCTGCGCCTGGGCGCGGCACTGGTGGCCGGCATGGCCGATGCCGGCGATGCGTGGCCGGCGCTGCGCCTGCCCGGCATCTTCAGCAACGGCGCCACGCCCAGCGACCGGCGCAAGCCGCACCTCGAACACGCCACGCTCGAAGCCGGCCTGCGCGTCAACCGCTGGCTGGCCACGGCCGTGGCCTGGGGCTGGCACGACGCCGACCCGCCGCACCTGGAAGCCGCCTGGCTGCAGGTCAATGCCCCGCTGGGCGACGATGGCTGGGCCCTGGGCCTGGGCCGCAACCGCCTGCCGATGGGCCGCGTGATCGAGGGCGGCGGCCATTTCGACCGCTTTGCCGCGATGCCGCTGGCCAAGCGCGCGGTGCTGGGCGACGACTGGATCGACGACGGCCTGTCGCTGCGCTGGGACCGCAGCCACGACGGCCCGCTGCCCTGGCTGGAAACGCTGGACCTGGGCGTCTGGCGCGGCCGCGTCTACCCCGGTGGCGCGGCGGGCCCGGCCGTGCCGGCCCTGCATGCCAGCGTGAAGCTGGGCGACTGGCGCCTGGATGGCTTTGCCGCCGCCTTGCGGCCCCGCGGCCGTGGCGCCCACACCCAGGGGCCCAACACCGTGCACACGCATGCCCGGCCCGACTGCAGCGGCGCGCTCACCGGCATCACCTGCTTCGATGGCCGCAGCGAGGTGCTGGGCGGCTCGCTGGCCGCTGACCTGCCCTGGGCCGGCCTTCAACTGCGCGCGGGCGGCCTGCTGCGGCGCGACCGCGGCCTGCTCTACAGCGCCAACGGCGAGGCGCAGTACCGCGGCAGCACCGGCGGCGGCTGGGTGGATCTGCTGTGGCCGCTGACGCCGAAGGCCGAGCTGGCACTGCGTGCCGAGAACCTGCGCGGCGTGCAGACCCTTGCCGGCAGCAGTGCACTGCTGGCGGCCCGCGATGCCGGCCTGCTGGGCAGCGTGCCGCTGCGGCGCGCCAGCGCGGCGCTGGCCTTGCAGGTGATGCCCGATGTGCGCCTGAGCGTCGAGTTCGGCGGCGAACAGCAGGGCCAGGAACACAACGACTTCACGGCGCTGCGGGTGGTGTGGATCCCGCAGTCGCTCTGGAGCAGGTCATGGTGAGCGTGCATGGCACGACGGCACGGCCTGGTCCTTCTCCCTTGGGCCATCCGCCCGCCATCCACCTTTCACATCTTCAGGAGAGACCCATGAAATCGAACCGTCTGGCGCTGGCCCTGGCCACGCTGTCCCTTGTGGCCGCCACCGGCGCCTCGGCCCAGGCCGTGGGCGTGAACAACCTCGGCGGCGTCGCCGCAGGTGCCACGATCAGCGTCACGCACACTGGCCTGAGCAAGAACGGCTATTCCGACAACCCCAGCCTGAGCAACTCGGCCTGGGCGCATGCCGGTGGCTCGCCCTGGTATGCCTTCCAGGTGCTGGGCACCAGCGATGTCACGATCGACCTGACGCCGGTGGCCGCGGCCACCCGCTTCGCGCCCGGCATCACGCTGTGGGCCAGCGGCAGCAGCATCTTCAACGGCGGCAGCGACGACATCGAGGTTGGCGCCGTCAACGGCTGGACCGCCCCGCACTCACTGAACGCCACCGGCCAGATCGGTGACGCGGGCACGCTGTGGGCCAGCGGCGCCAACGGCAACCTGCTGCAGACCCTGGCCTATGCCGTCACCGGCCCGGCGCACACCGACAGCAGCGTGAACGGCTGGAACGAGGTGATCCACACGGGTGTCAACGACATCAGCACCGACAACACCTTTGAGAGTGGCATCACCGGCACGGCCACCGGCAACAGCATCCAGCTGAGCGTCAACGACATGGCGGCCGGCTGGTACGTGGTGTATTTCAACGGCACCAACAACGCCGCCACGGCCAGCGGCGTGAGCGGCTGGAACAACTACACGCTGAGCGTGAGCGCGGTGTCGGCCGTGCCCGAGCCCTCGGCCTGGCTGATGAGCCTGGCGGGCCTGGGCCTGCTAGGCCTGCGCCGCCGCAAGGCCTGATCCACCGGCCCGCCCTGACGGGCGGCACCGGCCCGGTGCCCCCGTCACGGCCGGTGCCACCGCCTCCATTCCCCCTGCTGTCCACACACCATGCGCGCCCGTCCTGTGCTTGTCCTGTTGCCCACCTTCTGGCGTGCCCTGCTGCTGGCAGGCCTGGCCGCGCTGGCCCTGGGCGCCCGTGCCGAGTTCGGCCCGATCCCGATGTCGATCAAGGGCCTGGCCGTGCCGCCGGTGCCTGGCCTGCTCGATGGGCCTGACCCCATCGTCGTCGACAAGGCCAAGGCCATTGCCCTGGGCAAGGCCTTGTTCTGGGACAGCAATGTGGGCAGCGACGGCGTGGCCTGCGCCAGCTGCCACTTCCATGCCGGCGCCGACCGGCGCGTGCGCAACCAGCTGCACCCCAGTGGCAAGGGCCGCGGCAACCCCGTGTTCGAGGCCGCCGCCAACGGCCTGCCGCGCGGCGTGAACGCCACGCTGCAGGCGGCGGACTTTCCGCTGGTGCAGTGGCTGGCGCCGCTGATGGACCCGGCCACCAACACCCTGCTGCGCCAGTCCGACGATGTGGTCGGCTCGGCGGGCAGCTTCGGCGGCAGCTTCAAGGCGGTGGACTACGACGTATCCGCCCACGACAGCTGCGCGCGCAGCCCCGATGCCCAGGCTCAGCTGGGCGGCGTGGGCGCACGGCGCGTCACCCAGCGCAACGCGCCCAGCGTGATCAACGCGGTGTTCAGCCACAAGCTGATGTGGGATGGCCGCGCGCACAACATCTTCAACGGCAGCAGCGCCCACGGCCCGCGCGATGCCGGCGCCGGCGTGTGGGTCAACAACGCCGGCGTGATCAGCCGCGTGAAGCTGGCGCTGCCGAACTCGGCCCTGGCGTCGCAGGCCATGCTGGCGCCCATCGACGACCGGGAGATGAGCTGCAGCGGCCGCACCCTGGCCGATGTGGGCCGCAAGCTGCTGTACCGCGATGCGCTGGCCACCCAGCTGGTGCATGCCGGCGACAGCGTGCTGGGCCCCTATGCGCGCAGCGCCGCCACGCCGGGCGCCACCGGCCTGAACCTGGCGTACTACACGCTGGTCACCCAGGCCTTCAATGCCAAGTACTGGAATTCCAGACTGCGCGGCCCCTTCGGCAAGCCGGCCGTGGCCGGCAGCCCGGTGATGCGCCAGGCCTACAGCCAGGTCGAGGCGAATTTCCCGATGTTCTTCGGCCTGGCGCTGCAGCTCTACCAGAGCACGCTGGTGTCCGACGACTCGCCCTTCGACCGCAGCCCGCGCGGCACCGGCAACCTGCCGACCAGCCTCACACCCGCGCAGCAGCGCGGGCTGCAGATCTTCCGCACCGCGCACTGCGCGCTGTGCCACACCGGCCCGGCCTTCACCAGCGCGGCGCAGGATTTCCACACCCCGCTGGTGGGCGCCTACCCCTGGGCCTTTGGCGACAGCAGCTTTCGCAACACCACCTCGGCCAACGTGGTGGCGCGGGTGGCCGGCACCAGGGGCTTCGGCTTCGTCGACACCGGCTTTGCCGCCAGCGGCGTGGCGCAGGACAGCTGGGATCCCGGCCTGGCCGGCCTGGACAGCGCCGGCCAGGCCATCAGCTATGCCGCGCAGTACCTGCAACTGCTGGCCGGCAACACCGCCGCGGTGGCCGATGCCCGGGTGGCCCAGGTGCGGGCTTGCGACCTGGCCAGCCCGATCGCGCTGAACACCACGCTGAACCACGCCTACATCTTCTCGCGCCAGCAAGGCCTGGTGGCCCAGCCGCAGGCCACCACCGGCTGCCTGCGGCCCGGCCAGACCTGGCTGCCCACGCCGGCCGCCGCGGCCGCCGAGCTGGCCAATCCTTCGGCCAAGCGCATGCTGGCGGTCACCGATGCGGCGTTCAAGATCCCCAGCCTGCGCAATGTCGAGCTCACCGGGCCCTTCATGCACAACGGCAGCATGGCCACGCTGGACCAGGTGATCGAGTTCTACGCCCGCGGCGGCAACTTCAAGGGCGCCAGCCAGCAGTTCGGCACCGTGTTCGTGCAAGGCGTGCTGCAGGACGACCCGCAGGCCCGCGCCGACCTGAAGAGCTTTCTGGAATCGCTCACCGACGAGCGCGTGCGCTATGAACGCGCACCTTTCGACCATCCCGAACTGCGCATCTTCGACGGCCACCAGGGCGATCGCACACGCCTGGCCACGCCGGGCAGCTTTGGCGCCACACTGGCGGCCGACAACAGCCTGGTGCTGCCGGCCGTGGGCGCCGGCGGCCGCAGCACACCGTTGCAGCCCTTCCACACCTTCCTGACCCCATGAAGCGACGCCACCTGCTGCTCACCGTCTGGCCACTGCCCGTGCTGGCGCATGACTTCCGCCTGGGCGACATCGTCATCGACCATCCCTATGCCCTGCCCTCGGAGGCCGGCAGCGTGGACACGGTGGTGCACTTTCGCGCGTTGCACAACCGCGGCCGCGAACCCGACCGGCTGCTCACGGCACGCAGCAGCGCGGCGCAGACGGCGCAGCTGCGCCAGGCCGTGCGCCAGGCCGGGCAGCGCCGCTGGCAGCCGGTGCCGGCCATCGACCTGCCGCCCGGCCAGGCACTGGCCACGCGCCACGACGGCGATTGGCAGATCGCGCTGGGCGGCTTCAAGGCGCCGCTGGCGGTGGGCGACCAGTTTGCGCTGTGGCTGCAGTTCGCGCGCGCGGGCGGCCGCGAGGTGACGGTCACGGTGCAGGCGCCGCGCGGCTGATGCGCCATGCCCCTGCCCCTCTCGCGCGACCGCCGCGCCCTGCGCCACGCCGCCGATGCAACGCTGCGCCTGATCAGCCTGTCGACGCGGCGGCGCTCTTACCATCCGGCCATCGCACTGCCGCCATTTCAACGTCAACCGGAGACCCCGACATGTCCCTCGTCCGCCTCACCACGCTGTGCGCCGCGCTGAGCCTGGCCAGCCTGGCCACGCAGGCCCAGACCACCGTGCAAGACCCCTGGGTGCGTGGCACCGTGGCCCAGCAGAAGGCCACCGGGGCCTTCATGAAGATCACCTCCACCGCGGGCGGCAAGCTGGTGTCGGCCAGCTCGCCGGTGGCCGGCGTGGTCGAGATCCACGAGATGGCCATGGACGGCAACACCATGAAGATGCGCGCCCTGCCCGCGGGCCTGGCGCTGCCGGCCGGCAAGGCGGTGGAGCTCAAGCCCGGCGGCTACCACGTGATGCTGATGGACCTGAAGGCCCCCTTGAAGAACGGCCAGGACGTGGACCTGAGCCTGGTGGTCGAGGGCGCCGACGGCAAGAAGGAAACCGTGGTGGTCAAGGCGCCGGTGAAGAGCCTGGCCGGCCACGGCATGAAGCACTGAGCTTCGCCCGGCGCTTGTGGCGCCAGCGCAGCCAGCCGGTCACGGCCAGCAGCAGCGGCAAGGCGCCGCAGGCGCACACCAGCAGGCGGCCGGCCAGGCCGAAGGCCTCGCCGCTGTGCAGCGGGTGCATCCAGCGCCAGAACTGGTCACCGGCCGAGTAGGCCGCCGGATCGCGGCGCGCCAGTTCCTGGCCGCTGCGGCTGTCGATCCACACCAGCGTGTCGGGGAAGCGGTCGCCCGGTTCGCCCGGCTGGCGCAGGCGCACGCGGTAGGGCGCCCCCGGCGCCGCCGGCGTGTCCACCCAGCGCGCGCGGCTGCCGGCCAACAGCTGCTCGGCGCGGGCCACGGCGGCATCCACATCCAGCACGCGTGCCGGCCCGGGCAGGCCCTGCAGCGCGGCCGGCGCCGCCACCCGCGGCATCGGCGTCAGCGGGCTCAGCGCGCCGATCATCGGCCTGGCCAGTTCGGGCAGGCCCAGCGCGGCGCCCGTGAGCGCCAGCACCAGCAGCAGCAGGCCGCCGTACACGCCGCCCAGCGTGTGCAGGTCGTACACCCGGCGCGGCACCGAGGCCGCCCGCTTGAACTGCAAGGCCCGCTGCCAGCGCCCGGCCGCATGGCCCGCCGGCCACCACAGCCACAGCCCGCTGCCGATGGACAGCGCCAGGGCCACGCCGGCCCAGCCCACGGCCTGGCGGCCGGCATCGCCCAGCAGCAGCGTGTAGTGCAGGTCGAGCAGCCAGGTGCCCAGGTGCTCGCCCCAGAAGCGGTTGGCCACCACCTGCCGCGTGACCGGGTCCACGCTGGCCAGCAGCGGCGCAAAGCGGCGCCCCTGCGTCTCGGCCGGCGCCATGTAGCGCGCGGTGATCACCTCGCCAGGCTCACGTGGCAGCTCGATGCGCCAGTGCAGCCCGCGCTGCGGGTGCGCCGCGCGCAAGGCCTGGTAGACGGCCTCCAGCGGCGGCGAGGCGGCCACGCCCGGGCGTGGTGCCAGGCGCGGATCCACCCATTCGTCGAGCCCGCGGTAGAACACCAGCGCGCTGCCGGTCAGCCCCAGCAGCACGAACCACAGGCCCAGGCCCAGGCCCAGCCAGCGGTGCAGGCGCAGCCAGCGTTGGCGCGCCCGGCTCACTGGACGCACCTTTGCGCAGCGCGCTCGGGGATTCGCGCTTGCAATCGGCCCGGCGCGCTCACAGGCCCAGGCTCACGCCCAGGTACACGGCCCGCGGCGCGCCGGGCGAGTGCAGGGCCTGGCTGCCGTCGTGCCACACGTACTCGGTGGCGCGGTCGGCGGCGTTGCGCAGCTGGGCTTCCACACGCAGCCTGCGCGTGGCCTGCTGCCACACGTCCCAGGTGGCGCCCAGGTTCAGCAGGGTGTAGGCGCCGTAGCGGCCCACGCTGTTGAGCGTGTTCAGCTCATAGCTGCCCTGGCCCTGCACGCCGAGGCTGAACTTCCAGCCATCCAGCGGCCGCCAGTCCACACCGCCGGTGAACAGGCGGCGCGGCACATGGTCGATCTCCTTGCCCTGGGTGGCCGGCGCGTTCGGATCGGGCGTGACGATCACCGCCTTCTGCCAGGTCAGCGTCAGCCAGCCGTCCAGCGTGGCGGCGGGGCGCAGGTTGAGCTGCAGGTCGACGCCGCGGCGGCGTGTGGCGCCGACGTTGTCGGAGTCGCCACTGGGATCGTTCAGGCGGCGCGCCACCTCGTCGGTGGCGGTCTGCTGCCAGGCGGCCAGGCGGCCGTCGATCCAGGCCGCCGGCCGCAGCGTGCTGCCCAGCTCCCAGCCGGTGTTGGTGGAGGGCTTCAGATCGGCCACGCGCGGCGGGATCTTGAAGCTGCCCGAGCCCAGGCCCACCTGGAAGCTGCGGCCCCAGTTGGCATACACGCTGGCCCCGGGCTGCGGCGCCCACACGACGCTGAACTTGGGCTGCTGGATCAGGCCGAAGTCATTGGCCGGCGCGGTGCTGCCGGCCAGGCGGTTCTCGAAGTGGCCGCCGATGTGTTCCACCCGCCAGCCCGGCACCAGCTTCAGCGTGGCCGTGGGCTGCACCACGGCCTGCACATAGGCGCCGGTGATGTCCAGCGTCCAGGCCTGGTCGCGCGTCTGGCTGGTGCGCACGCGCTGGGTGCTCAGGTAGCGCAGGCTGCGGTCGGCCTGGTGCTCATGGTCCAGCCCGCCCTCGATGGCCAGGCCGTGCAGGCCATGGCCCACCGGGCGCCAGCTGGCCGTGGCGCGCAGGCCGGTGTGGGTTTCGTCGGCCACACGCTCCTGCTGCGACGCGCTGGCCGAGAAGCGCACCCAGCGCGTGTCGGCAAAGCGGTTGAGGTAGACGCGCAGTGCAGCATCCACCGTGCCGCCACGGCCATCACCGCCTTGCCAGTCCAGGTGGCCGGCCAGCTGGCTGGCGCGGCGCTCGCCGCCATCGCTGGCCGACACGGGCAGCGAGCTGCGCGGCGCGCTGTAGGCCACGGCATCGGTCAGGTAGCCGGGCTCCTGGGCGTCGTGCGTGAAATGGCGGGCGCTGACACCGACGCGCCACCCGCCGCTCTGCCAGCCCAGCTGTGCCGCCAGCGTGGTCTTGCGCGAGTCGGCATGCTCGCGCCAGCCGGCGCTGCGCTTGTGGCCGATGAAGTAGTTCTGCTGCAGCGTGCCGCCGCCGGCGTTGCCCTCGATGGCATGGGCCAGTTGCAGATCCTGGCTGTCGAAGGCGCCCAGGCCCAGGCGGCCGTGGGTGCCGTTGCCGCCGCGGCGCGTCACCAGGTCGATGTTGCCGGCGATGCTGTGCAGGCCGTGGCGCGCATCGTTGGTGCCGCGCACGATCTCGATGGCCTGCAGCTCCAGCGGGAACACCGCGTCCAGGAAGGGCATGTTGCCGTCGTTGCTGTTGGCCGGAATGCCGTCGACCAGCAGCTTCACGGCGTTGACATTGCCCTCGCCGTTGAAGCCGCGCATCGACACCTTGCCCGAGGTGGTGCCCTGGTTGAAGTTGGTCAGCAGCGCGCCCGGGGCCAGCGTGAACAGCTCCCAGGTGGCCTGCACGGCCTGCTCGGCCAAGGCGTCGGCATGCAGCACGTCCACCGAGGTGAGCAGGCTGCGCGTGCCGAGCGGGCCGCGGCGCAGGCCGGTGACCGTGACGCGGCCGATGTCGAAGGCCGGCCCGGGTGCGGCGGTGGTGCCGGTGGCGGCCATGGTGGTGGGCGTCTGCGCCGCAGCCGGCAGGCCGGCGGCCAGCGTGGCCAGCAGCAGCGCTGCCGCGAACGCCGCGGCGCTGTGGCGATGGATCGATGGGTTCAGGACAGGACGAAGGGCAGTCATGGCGGGATCTGGAAAGCCCGCAGGCCGGCTGGCGTGCCGCAGGCGCGCGGCCACGCCGACCCCGCCTGCGCGCGGGTGCATGGATCAGGATGGGTGGGAAGGCCGCGGCGCCACGCCGGGCGCGCGCCGCTGGGCCAGGGCCGGACGCCGGCCGGGCTCAGGCGGCGGCTGGCGGCGCCCGCGCCTGGGCGCTGGCCCAGGCATGCAGCGTGCGGGGCGCACGCAGATAGGCCTGCGGCAGGGCCTGCGTGAACGGCTCGGCCACCTGCAGCAGGCTGGGCACCGGCGGCAGGGCCAGGGCCTGGAACTGCAGGCTGCACCAGGGGCAGTGCTGCAGCGGATGGGTCATGCCACCGGGCAGGTCGGGCGTCGCCGCCTCGCCATCGGCGGCCACCCAGCGTGCGCCCTGGGCCGTGCACACCTCGGTCCAGGTGGGCGTGGGCACGCCACCGCGGGCCAGCGTGAGCAGCGGCCCCAGCGCCACCACCAGCATGGCCAGCACGGCCATCCAAGCAAAGGCAAGGCGCTGGGCACGGGCAAGACGCATGGCCGCGATTTTAGGCACGGCGATGGCGACGCGGTGGCCCGGCGGCACCACGGCCCGCCGGGCGGCGGGGCTCAGGCCTGCGCCAGGCGGCCGAGCGCAGCGGTGTCGAGCACGCGCACCAGATAGCCGGAGACCTCGATCACCCCCTGGCGGGTGAAGCTGCGCATCAGCCGCGACAG
The DNA here is from genome assembly GCA_964409495.1 of uncultured Bordetella sp. GTDB lineage: Bacteria > Pseudomonadota > Gammaproteobacteria > Burkholderiales > Burkholderiaceae_C > Pseudaquabacterium. Next base: position 18,264 of record CAYPDO010000004.1, on the reverse strand, counting down.
CGTCTCGGGCGTGATCGCCAGCTGCGAGGCCACATCGCGCTTGCGCTCATGCAGGCGCACCACGGCCTGGTTGCCGCCGGCATCCAGGGGCTCGCAGCGCTGGTGCAGCCATTGCGCCAGGCGGGCCGGCGCATCCTTGTGCATCAGCTCGTGGGTGTTGACGGCCAGCGCCTGCACCTCGCGCGCCAGGCCCTCGATGACCCGCTGCGCCAGGCCCGGATGCACCGCCAGCCGGGCGGCCAGCGCCGCGCGCGGCAACTCGACCACCTGGGCCGGGCCCAGGGCCTGGGCGTCCATCACATGCGTGTCGCCGGTCCAGGCCGAGCTCAGATCCAGCCAGGCCGGGCCGCGCACGATGCGCTCGGTGCGGAAGGTGCCGTCGGCGGTGCGGAAGCCCAGCGCCACCTCGCCGCTGCGCAGCGCCACCAGGGTGTCGGCCGCGGCACTGCGGCTGAGCACGCCCTGCCCGGCCGGCACGGTGTGCGGCTGCGCCATGGCCTCGAGCGCGCCGGCTTCGGCGTCAGACAAGGGCGCGCCGCCCAGCAGCGCGCGCCAGAGGTCAAGATCGGGTGGCGCCGCCTTGGCAGGGCCGGCCCGCAGCGCGGCACCAGCGTCACCGGGCAGCCGGATGCCGGCGGCCTCGCGCAGCGCCGGCGTGCCGGGGGGAGCAGCGAATCGGGGGTCCATGCGTCGGTCGGGTTCGGTGGCGATGCGGCGGACGATGGCCGGGCACCCGAGAAATGCAGATGGCGGCCGACGTCCTGTGTGGTGGGCGAACTGTCGGCCAGGGCTCCGGGCCAAGGGTTGCGTTGGATCAAGCGCGGGCGCCGGTGCTGCACGCGCTGGCGCAAACCGGCCAGGCGGCCGCCACGCGCCGCGCCGGGAAACCGGAAAAACTGCGCGCTGCAGCGCCGACAATCCGGCCGCATGAGCCGCCTGCACAGCATTTCCGCCCCCGGCCAGGCCGAGCCCGGCGTGGGCTTCGAGCAGCCCTTCGACATGCTGGCCGCCTGCCATGACCGGGTGCGGCGTTCGCTGGCCCTGCTGCAGCGCCTGCTGGCGCACTGGCCGGCGCATGGCGCCGATGCGATGGCGCGCAGCGCGGCCGCCGATGTGTGGCGTTATTTCGAGATCGCCGCGCCGCAGCACCATCTGGACGAGGAGCGCCATGTGCTGCCGCGCCTGGCCGCGTCCACCGACCCGGCGTTGCGCGAGGCGGCCGCAGGCCTGCTGGCCGACCATGCCGCCTTTGCCGCGCTGTGGGCAACGCTGGGCCCGGCGCTGGCCGCGCTGCGCGATGGCCTGGCGCCGGCCGTCGGCTGGCAGCAGGCGGCCGAGGCCTTCATTGCGCGCCATGCCGGGCACCTGGCGCTGGAGGACGGGCTGGCGTTCCCGGCCGCCCGCGCGGCCACGCCAGCACCCGAGTGGCCGGCCATCGGCGCCGAGATGGCGGCGCGGCGCCGGCCCTGAGCGCCGCGGGGCGGTGCGCGCCGCGCGCCAGTCACTGCGGGCCCAACGCGGCGATCAGCGCGCGCAGCTGCTCCAGCTCGGCAGGCTTCAGGTCCGACAGCGGCGGGCGCACCGGGCCGGCCGGATGGCCCACCAGCGCGGCGCCGGCCTTGACGATGCTCACCGCATAGCCCTGGCCCTTGTTGCGCAGCGCGATGTAGGGCAGGAAGAACGTGTCGAGCAGGCGGTGGCAGCTGGCATGGTCGCCCTGGGCCAGCGCGTTGTAGAAGGCCATCGCCGTCTTCGGGATGAAGTTGAAGACGGCCGACGAGTACACGGGGCAGCCCATGGCCTGGTACGGCGCGGCATACACCTCGGCGGTGGGCAGGCCGCCGAGGTAGGCCACGCGATCACCCAGCGTGCGGCGCACGGTGACGAAGTGCTCGATGTCGCCGACACCGTCCTTGTAGCCGATCAGGTTGGGGCAGCGCGCCACCAGCTGGGCCAGGGTGTCGGGCGCATAGCGCGCGCCGCCGCGGTTGTAGACCACCACACCGATCTTCACGCTCTTGCAGATGGCCTCCACATGGGCCAGCAGCCCTTCCTGCGAGGCCTCGGTCAGGTAGTGCGGCAGCAGCAGGATGCCCTGGGCACCGCGGCGTTCGGCCTCCTGGGCGTACTGCATGGCCAGGCGCGTGCCGCCACCGGCACCGGCAATGATGGGCGTATGGCCGCGGCAGGTATCCACCGCCACCTGCACCACCGCGCCGAACTCCTGCGGCTCCAGCGAGAAGAACTCGCCCGTGCCACCCGCCGCGAACAGCACCGTGGCGCCGTAGGGCTTGAGCCATTCCAGCCGCGCCGCGTAGCCCTGGGGATCGAAGTTCAGGCTGGCGTCGAAATCGGTCAGCGGGAAGGACAGCAGGCCGCTGGACATCGCGGTCTTGAGCTCTTGGGGGGACATGGCAGGCACTCCGGCAGGGGGCTGGGGGGGACGGGGACGGGCCGGGCGCCGCGACATGGCGTCATCGGCCCGCTGTTGTTGGACATCGTATGACTAGCGGCCATCACTGCACCCAGGGTTAGCCCCGGCCGGGGCGAGTTGACGGCTCAGCGCGCTGGCTGCTCGTCCGCTGCGCGGCGGTGTCGCGGGGGGCGTGGCCGGGCCTCAGACGGCACCGGCCTCGTCGGCGGCACGGCGGCGGCGCTCGCGGCTGTTCACCAGGTGGGTGCGCATCGCGGCACGGGCGCTGTCGGGGTCTTGCGCGGCCACGGCATCCAGGATGCTCTCGTGCTCGGTGTTCACCCGGCGCAGATAGGCCTGGTGGGCCGCATCGCTGAGCTGCGGCGTGAGCCGCGCACGCGGGATCACCTGGGTGCCGAAAGAATCCATCAGCGCCTCGAAGTGCGGGTTGTGCGCGGCACGCGCCAGCTCGCGGTGGAACTGGAAATCGCTGGCCACCGCGTCGCGCCCCTGTTCCACGGCCTGGCCGAAGGCGTCGAGCGCGGCGCGCATCGCGGCCAGCTGCTCGGGCGTGCGGCGCATCGCGGCCAGCGCGGCGGCCTCGCTCTCGACGCCGATGCGCAGCTCGAGCACCGCGATCACGTCCTGCAGCGTGCCGCGCTCATGCGGCTGCACGCGGAAATCCCAGCCCTCGCCGGCCTCGGCCACGAAAGTGCCCACGCCATGCCGCGTGACCACGCGGCCGGCGGCCTGCAGCTTGCTGATCGCCTCGCGCACCACCGTGCGGCTGACACCGAACTCGGCCACCAGGGCCGATTCGGTGGGCAGGCGCTCACCCACCGCCCAGGCGCCGTCGCGGATGCGCTGGGCCAGTTGCTCCACCAGATGCTGGGCCAGGTTGCGCGGGCGGGCAATGGCAGGAGAGCGGTTCATGGCGTGGACGCGGACGGGCGTGCGTGGACTGCGGCAGCCGCGATTGTCGGCCAAGTGGTGGAGGCCAAGAGATCGGACATCTGACACCCGGGTCCATCCCGGATGCGCTGCCAGTCCACTTTGCGGCACAATGAAACATCGTTTCAGACAATTGCGCGCCACCCGAATCGCGGCCACCCGCCGCCTTTGCCCCATGCCCGACCGCGCCCCCGCACTCCGCGTCGCCCTGTTCGGCGAGTGCATGCTCGAACTCACCGGCCAGGCGTTCGGCAGCATGCAGCTGGGCTATGGCGGCGACACGCTGAACACCGCCATCTACCTGGCGCGCTGCGGCGGCCCGGGCCTGCAGGTGCGCTACGCCACCGCGCTGGGCGACGACCCGCTGAGCGACGGCCTGGCCACGCGCTGGGCCGCCGAAGGCCTGGACACCGGCCTGCTGCGCCGCCTGCCCGGCCGCCTGCCGGGCCTGTACATGATCGAGGTGGATGGCCGCGGCGAGCGGCATTTCCACTACTGGCGCGACCAGGCCGCCGCGCGCGCCTACTTCGACGCCGCGCCCGGCACCACGCCGCTGGAGGCCGACCCGCTGCCCTGCGACCTGCTCTACCTCAGCGGCATCAGCCTGGCCATCCTGCCGCCAGCCGGCCGCGCGCGGCTGTTCGAGCTGATGGCACGGCTGCGCGCCGCGGGTGGGCGTGTGGTGTTCGACAACAACCACCGCCCGCGCCTGTGGCCCGACCCGGCCGCGGCCCGCGCCGCCTACGAGGCGGCGTTTGCCCAGGCCGACACGGTGCTGCTGACGCTGGACGACCACCAGGCCTGGCTGGCGCGCAGCCAGGGCAGCAACAGCCCGGTGGGCGAAGCCGAGGCGCTGGCCCATGCCGCGGCCCTGCCGGTGGCCGAACTGGTGGTCAAGCGCGGCGGCCAGCCCACGCTGTGGCGGCTGGCCCGCGCCGGCAGCCCGGGCGCCGCCGCGCCCTGGCAGGCGGTGCCGGCCGAGGCCGTGGCCCAGGTGGTGGACACCACCGCCGCCGGCGACTCGTTTGCCGCCGCCTACCTGGCGCGCCGCCTGGCCGGGGGCGACGTGGCCGAGGCCGTGGCCTGCGGCAACCGCCTGGCCGCCCGCGTGATCCAGCACCGCGGCGCGGTGATCCCGCGCGAGGCCATGGCCGATCTGCTGCCGGCGGCCTGAGGCCCTTGCACACCCCACGGCGCGCGCCATGTCCAAGCCCCACACCAACCCCGCCACGGCGGGCCGCCGCGCCCTGCTGCGCCGGCTGGGCGCACTGGGCGCCGCGGCAGCCGGCACTGCACTCGGCGGCCTGCGCCCGGCCCGGGCTGCCGACAGCGCCGGCGCACTGCCCGACGACGCCTTCACCCTGCCCCATGCCGGCTGGGCGATGGGCCGCGGCGGCCAGGGCGGACGGCTGATCCGCGTCACCACGCTGGCCGCGGCCGGCCCAGGCTCGCTGCGCGCCGCGCTGGACGCTGAAGGCCCGCGCATCGTGGTGTTCGAGGTGGGCGGCGTGATCGACATGGCCGGCGCGCCGCTGGCCATCCGGCACCCGTTCATCACCGTGGCCGGCCACACCGCGCCCAGCCCCGGCATCAGCATCATCAAGTGCGAGCTCACGGTGCACACGCACGATGTGCTGATCCAGCACCTGCGGCTGCGGCCCGGCGAGTACGGCCGGCCCAAGCAGGGCGGGGGCGACCAGGACGGCCTGTCCACGCTGGCCGGCGCGCACGATGTGGTGGTGGACCACTGCAGCTTCAGCTGGGCCACCGACGAGAACCTCTCGGCCTCGGGCCCGCGCTTCGAGGGCGCCACGCCCGATGACTGGCGCCGCGCCACCTCGCACCGCATCACCTTCAGCCACAACCTGATCGCGCAGGCGCTCAGCCATTCGGTGCACGCCAAGGGCGAGCACAGCAAGGGCTCGCTGATCCACGACAACACCAGCGGCGTGCTGCTGTGGCGCAACGCCTACCTGAGCAACCGCGAGCGCAACGCGCTGTTCAAGGGCGGCGCGCGCGGCGCCATGGTGAACAACTGGATCGTCAACCCCGGCCGCCGCGCGGTGCACTACAACCTGCTGGCCAACGAGTGGCAGGGCCAGCCGCCGCAGACGGGCCACCTCAGCCTGGTGGGCAATGTGTACCGCGCCGGCCCCGACACCACACCGGGCACCGCGCTGTTCACGCTGCGTGGCGTGGGCGACGTGGCCCTGCACCTGGCCGACAACCTGGCCCTGGACCGCCACGGCGCCGCGCTGCCGCTGCTGGCCGACCACAGCGAGGGCCGCGCCCGCGTGCTGCCGCTGGCCCGCGCCGAACTGCCCGAGGGCCTGCCGCTATGGCCGGCAGCCAGCCTGGCGCAGCGCCTGCCGCTGCTGCTGGGCGCGCGGCCCTGGGACCGCGACGCCATCGACACCGGCTTCATCGACCAGCTGCTGCGCGGCGACGGCCGCATCCTCGACAGCGAGGCCGAGCACCCGCTGGGCCACCCGCGCCACGCCCCCGCCCGCCGCGCCTTTGACCCGGCCGACTGGCAGCTCGAAGGCCCCACGCCGCGGCCGCGTGCCGGCTGGGCCGCCCTGCCCGGGCTGACCCGCCCGGCCTGAGCCGCCGGCCCCTGCGATCCCACGGCATCCGTCACCTCCTCCCTCCCCTGCCCCACTGCGAAAGGACACCCCATGAAGATCGCCCTGATCATCGAGAACAGCCAGGCCGCCAAGTCGGAGATCGTGCACGGCGCGCTCAAGAGCGTGGTTGAGCCGCTGGGCCACAGCGTGCACCACTACGGCATGTACACGCCCGAGGACAAGGCCTCGCTCACCTATGTGATGAACGGCCTGCTGGCCGGCATCCTGCTCAACAGCGGCGCGGCCGATTTCGTGGTCACCGGATGCGGCACCGGCATGGGCTCGATGCTGGCCTGCAACAGCATGCCCGGCGTGCTGTGCGGCCTGGTGATCGACCCCACCGACGCCTTCCTGTTCGGCCAGATCAACGACGGCAACTGCCTGTCGATGCCCTATGCCAAGGGCTTTGGCTGGGCCGCCGAGCTGAACCTGCAGGACTGCTACCGCAAGCTGTTCGAGGTGGAGCGCGGCGTGGGCTACCCGAAGGAGCGCGCGGCCATCATGGCGCGCAACCGCGGCATCCTGAAGGGCCTGAAGAACGCCTCGTGCCGGCCCATGCTGGAGGTGCTGCAAGCCGTGGACGCCGACCTGCTGAAGGCCACCATCGCCGGCGAGAAGTTCCAGCAGCTGTTCTTCGCCAACTGCCAGGACGAGGCCATCGCCGCGCACCTGCGCAGCGTGCTGGCGGCCTGACGCCGCCTTGCTGCCAGCGACCGACTGGCTGGCCCAGGCGGCCCAGCCGGCGCAATGGCCCGGCTGGGCCGCCCTGGCCTTTGGCGTGGCCTGCTTTGCGCAGACCGACGACCGGCGCCTGCGCTGGCTGATGGCCGCCGAGTGTCTGAGTTATGCCATCCACTTCGCCTGGCTGGGCCAGCATGCGGCGGCGGCCAGCACCGCCGTGTCGCTGGCGCGCGCGCTGGTGTCGCTGCGCTGGCAGCGCCCGGCGCTGGCCTGGGGCTTCATCGGCGTGAACGCAGGCTTCGCGGCGTTTTTCTACCAGGGCCCGATGTCGCTGATGCCGCTGGCCGCCAGCATCTGCGGCACCTGGGCGCTGTTCCGGCTGCAGGGCCTGCCGATGCGCGCGCTGATGCTGGCCGGCACGCTGATCTGGGGGCTGCACAACGCGCTGGCCGGCTCGGTGGGCGGCACGCTGCTGGAACTGGTGGTGGCGGCGGTGAATGCCCGCACGATGTGGCGGATGTGGCGGGCCGCGCCGTGATGGCGACGGGCCAGCGGCAGGGCGGCCGTGGTCACGCGGAGATCTGCGCGGCGAACTGGCTGGGCGTTTGGAACGAGGGCGAACCGGCGAAGTCACGCCCTTCAGCGTCCGCAAGGCGGCCCAGGATCCAGCCCGACGGGCATGGATTGTTCCGTTCGGCGCTGCAGGGCTTGTCGCCCCTTGTGAGACCGTCAGCGCGGCGAAGGGGGTGGGCTTGGCGATCGGCCGCCCGCGGGCGCATGCGCACCACGGATGCCGGTGCCGGCCGGCCGGCACCGCAATCCTCACCGCAGCCAGTCCACTCCCGGCAGTTGCTGCTGCCGCCATGCGCGCACCGCCAACTCGGCCGTGGCCTGGGCACCTGCCGCCACATAGTGCGTGTCGTCCTGCCGGCCCTCGGGCAGGCTGGGCCACTGGCCGGGCGCGATGTGCATGAACAAGGCCTGGCTGGCCTGGGGCCCCAGCTGTTGCAGCTGGGCTGTGGTCAGCGCGTTCAGGTCGATCAGGCCCACGCCCAGCGCGCTGGCCACCTGGCGTGTCACGGCCGGGTAGTCGCCCAGCGTCTGCCGCACGCGGCCTTGCGCATCGAAGCTGCGCCGCGCCACCGAGGTGGCCAGCAGCGGCGTGGCGCCGCGCGCACGCAGCTCGGTGACAAAGCGGGTCAGGTAGGCCCGGTAGTCGGTGTGCGCCTCGGCAAAGCGCACCGGGTCATCGGCCTTCATGTCGTTGTGGCCGAACTGGATCAGCACCACGTCGCCCGGCGCCAGCTGGCCCAGCAGATGGGCCCAGCGGCCTTCGTCGACGAAGCGCCGCGTGCTGCGGCCGTTGGCGGCGTGGTTGACCAGGCGCTCGGGCCGGTCGAGCATCTGGCGCAGCGCCATGCCCCAGCCACGCTCGGGGTGCAGCGGCAGCGGCGCCTTGTCGGCCATGGTGCTGTCGCCCACCAGGTGCAGCGCGGGGTGCAGCGTGGCGCGTGGCAGTGGCGGGCTGGCCTTGCCGGCACTGGGCACCGGCATGTGTTTCGAGACCAGGCTGGCCAGGTACAGCTCCAGCTCGGTGTAGCCGGTGTAGGGGTCGGTGCGCGCACCATCGGCCGGGTCGGCCGGGTTCAGGCCACGCTGGCGCTCCCAGGCATCGGGCATGCCGTCGCGGTCGGCGTCGGGCGGCGGCGGCAGGCTTTGCAGAACGGGCCAGCCCCCCACCTGGGCCTGGCTGTCGATCAGCCGGCCGCTGCGGGCCTTGAATTGCTGCAGCACACGCTGGTCTACCGCGTCGCGCGCCAGCGCGGCGCCGGCATGGGCCAGCACACGCGCCTCGGCCTCGGCCGCGGCCACGGTGTGCACCGGCCCCAGGTTCAGTGGCGCGGCCAGCCAGTAGCCGTCGGGCAGGCCCTGCGGCAGGTGCTTTGGGTGGGCGCGCCACAGGCTGCGCGCATCGGCCGGCAGCTGGCCGTCCATGCTGTTGCCCTGGGCAAAGGCCCGGGCCAGCGGGCTGCTCTCCTCGAACACCAGCGCGCCCTGGCTGGACGGACCACGGCGGTAGCTGTTGTTGACGAAGCCGTAGGTGCTGCGCGTGGCGGTGTCGAGGTTGTAGCCGGCGCGTGCGCGGCCCCAGTCGTAGAACACGTTGTTGCGGAACTCGAAGAAACCGCCCAGCGGGTCCATGGCCGGCGGGTGCCAGTTGCCCGGCCGCGGCATGCGATCGGCATGGTGCGCCCACAGGTTGTGCTGAAAGCTCACCCGCGCGCCACGGCCGGCCCGCAGCAGCGTGCCAAAGCCATGCTTGTGCGGCGCCTTCACGCGGTTGGCGTCGAGTGATTCGCTGATCAGGCACCACTGCACGCTCACCGCATCAAAGCTGCGCTGGGGCGTGTCGAAGCGCGCGCTGACCGACAGCACCTCGTCGGTGCTCCAGCTGGCCGAGACATGGTCGATGACGATGCGCCGCCCCGACACGATGCCGATGGCATCACCATCCACATTGCTCTCGTCGCCCAGGCGGCTGCGCAGGAAGCGGATGACCACATCGTCCGCGGCAATCTCCAGCGGCTGGTCGCGCAGCGTGATGCCCTCGCCGGGCGCCGTCTGCCCGGCAACGGTGATGCGGCCGTGGCGCAGCACCAGCGGCGTCTTCAGCGCGATGGTGCCCGAGACCTCGAAGACCACGGTGCGCGGTCCCTCGGCCTCGACCGCGGCGCGCAAGGATCCCGGGCCGCTGTCGTCGAGGTTGCTGACGAACAGCACACGGCCGCCGCGCCCACCGAGCGCAAGGCGGCCCGCGCCCTCGGCGCCGGGAAAGGCCGGCAAGCCCTCGTCGCGTGCGCCGTCGGTGGCTTGCCAGCCGGGCAGCACCTGCATCGCCGGGCGGCCCGGCGCGGCCGGCACGGCCACGGGCGCGGGCGCGGGCGGCTGTGCAGCGCAGCCACACAGCAGCAGCAGTGGCAGCAGGCGGCGCGCGCCAGGGCGTGACGGCAGCAGCATGCGCACGGCCCGCTGCCTCAGAACGTGTACTCGGCGCTCAGGCGCCAGGCGCGGCCCACCACGTCGGCGGTGCTGGTCAGGTAGCCCTGGTAGCCGCTGTGGTTGGTCTGCGGCGGGTTGCGGTCGGTCAGGTTGTTGACCGCCAGGCCCAGCTTGAGCTGCTTGAAGCCGGTGTACTGCACGGCCAGGTTGTACTGCTCGTACGAGGCCACGTTGCGCGGCCCGGTGGTGCCGTTGCCGGTGCGGGCGGCCAGGTTCTGGTCACGCACCTTGCTCTGGTAGCGCTGCGACAGCTGCGCCGCCCAGGCCCCGCGTGACCAGCCCAGGCTGGCCACATGGCGCCAGCGGTTGTTCATGCCGCGGGTGTTGTTGCTGATGCCGGCGTTCGGGTTGACCGGCACCACGTCGTTGAACTGGCCCAATGCCGAGATCCACTGGTTGCCGTTGACGTCTTCGCTGCGCGCGTCCCACTTCAGCAGGTAGGCGATGTCCAGGCCGGCGGTGAGCTGGCCGATGTCCAGCTTGGGCGCCACGAACTTCAGGCTCACGTCCAGGCCGCGGCTGCGGATCGAGCCCACATTGCTGGGCGTGTTGATCACCGCGTCGATGGCCAGCGTGCCGTCGGCATTGCGGCGGTACAGCGCGGTGTACAGGTTGGGATTGGCCAGGATGAAGTTGATGTTGCGCGTGCCGATCACGTCGTCGATCTGGGTCTCCCACAGGTCTGCCGTCATGCCGAAGGCGCGCACCGGCTGGAACGCGAAGCCCAGGTTGAACGAGCGCGAGGTCTCCGGCTGCACGCCGCTGTTGCCCGGCACCTTGGTGATCTGGTTGCGGTTGGCCATCTGGCACACCTGCTCGCTGGTGTAGCCGGCCGCGGGGGTGCGCACGCCGTTGACGGTGGGGCACAGCAGCGGGTCGTCGAAGGTGGCGATGGCCGTGCGCTCGGTCTCCTTCGAATACACCTCGGGCAGGCTGGGCGCGCGGAAGCCGGTGTTGGCCGAGGCGCGCAGCGTCAGCGCACTGGCCGGCTGCCAGCGCACGCTGAGCTTGGGGTTGACCGTGGTCTTGCCCAGGTCGTCGTACTTGTCGGCGCGCACCGCGGCATTGAACGACAGGTCTTGGCGCAGCGGCAGTTCCACCTCGGTGAACAGCGAGCTGATCCTGCGCGTGCGCGCGGTGCTGCTGGAGGCGCGCGCACCGGCCACGGCCGAGTCCTGGCCCAGCACATTGATCAGGCCGTTCAGCGAGGCCAGCGGATCGTTCTCGGCAAAGCCCACCGCCTCCCAGCCGTCGCGGCGCAGCTCGCCGCCCGCGGCCAGCGTGACCGGGCCACCGGGCAGCGCGAGCAGCTCGCGCGTGACGGTCAGGTCCACGCTCTCGTTGAGCGTCTTGTGCAGGCGGTAGGTGCGGCCCTCCAGGTTCTTGCCCTGCAGCAGGGCCAGGCCCTCGGCGGTCTGCAGGCCGAAGGGGTTCAGCCGCGCATCCAGGAACTGCGTGGTGGCCGTGCCCTGCACCGACACCAGCCCGCTGGCCGACACCCAGCCACTGCCAAAGCGCGTGCGGCGCTCGGCACGGCCGATGTTCAGGCCGGCACGGTAATCCCAGCCCAGCAGCTGGCCTTCGGATTCAAGCACCAGGCGGTTGTTGGTGTGCTCGTCGCGGCGGATGCGCGGGCCGGTGTCCACCACCGACCACAGCACGTCGATCGGCCGGCCGTTGAGCGTCTGGCCGGCAATGGTGGGCGTGATGCCATTGCCCGGGTAGTAGGGGTGGGCGCTGGTCAGGCGCACGGTCACCGGCGTGGGGTCGTTGTACTGGCCCACGCGGTAGAAACCGTGGTTCAGCGACAGGCTCAGCTTGTGGCCGGCCAGCATCAGGCTGCCGCGTGCGAACAGCGTGGTGATGTCGTTGTCGTTGCCGAAGGGCCGGTAGTTGTTCTCGTTGTCGGCAAAGCAGGTGCGGCTGCTGCCGCTGACGCTGGGCGTGGAATAGCCGGGCAGGCAGCCGGTGGCGTAGTACGGGTTCCAGCGGATCGAGCGCTGGTTGCTGGTGGGGTTGGTGGGGTCGGTGTAGTTGCCCGGCGCGGCATTGCTGCCCAGGCCCGTGGTGTTGTTGATGCCCAGCGTGGCCAGCGCGGCCGGCTCGATCAGGTCCGGCCGGTCCTTGCGCAGCAGGATGGCGCGCTGCTGCACCTCCAGCGCGGCATACACGTTCCAGCCGTCCTTGCCCAGGTTGCCGCGGCCGGCCAGCAGGCCGATGCTCTGCTCGTCGGCCCCGCCCGAGGCCTCGGGCTGCATGGCCTGCAGCTTGATCTTCAGGCCCTCGAAGCTCTTGCGCGTGTAGAAGGCCTGCACGCCGCCGATGGCGTCCGAGCCGTAGCTGCTGGAGGCGCCATCGCGCAGGATGTCGGTGCGCTCCAGCGCCATGCGCGGCATCACCGACACGCTGACGTATTGGTTGACCAGCGATTCCTTGGCCAGGCGGCGGCCGTCCAGCAGCGTCAGCGTGCGCATCGGGCCGAAGCCGCGCAGGCTGGTCATCGGCCCGGCGGTGCCGGCATTGGTGCCCAGCGAGTTGGCCTGCGGCAGCTCGAGCATGAAGTCCTTGAGCTCGGTGTGGCCGCGCAGCTCCAGCTCGGCCGCCGACACCGAGGTGACCGGCAGTGGCGAGTCATCGACCACGCGGCGGATGATCGAGCCGGTGATCTCCACGCGCTGGGGGTCGGCGCTCTGGGCCAGCGCCGGTGGCAGCGTGGCGATCAGGCCCAGCACGGCGAGCATGGTGGCCTTGGGGCGGCGCGGGGCGCGCGCGGCGGTCCGCAGCGACTTGGGGTTCATGAGCTTGTCTCCAGTGTCTCGGTGGGTTGTGCCGCGGTGGCGGCCCCGGGCGCTCGCAGGGCACCCTGTTGCTCGAAGGCCGCGCGCGCTGCAGTGCGGCGCCGGCCGATCGGAAAGTTGGCGCAGGCAGCGCCTGGTGCCGGCCCGGGGTGCCGGTCAGAGGTAGTCGTCGCGGCGCGGCGAGAACTGATCCAGCAGGGTGCTGCCGGCTTCCAGCGCCACCACGCCGTGCATCACATGCCGTGGCGCCACGAAGGCATCGCCCGCGCGCAGTACGCGCTTGACACCGCCCACCTCGCACTCGAAGGCACCGCGGATCACGTAGGCGATCTGGTCATGCGCATCGTGCGCATGCGGCGTGCCGACGGCGCCGGCATCGAACTGCACCAGCACGCTCATCAGCTCGGGCGTGTGCCCGACGAACTTGCGGCGGATGCCATCGCCCAGCTCGTGCCAGGGCGTGTCGGCGTCGAGGAAGAACGGATTCATGCGCGCTCCAGAACTGTCGTGAAACATCGATCTGCAGTTACTATAACGACGCACTTTTTTTCTGAAACACTGGTTCACCCTAATGGAACCTCGCTTTCAGGCATTTCATCATGCGCTCCGTCGCACAGCTGGCCGTGTGGCACCCACCGGATCGACAACACACCATGGTTCTGAATCAATTCCAGCTGGCTGGCCGCGTGGCCATCGTCACCGGCTGCAACACCGGCCTCGGCCAGGGCATGGCCCTGGCGCTGGCGCAGGCGGGCGCCGACATCGTGGGCGTCAATGTCAGCGAGCCCACCGACACCGCCGTCCAGGTGCAGGCCGCCGGCCGGCGCTTTCTGGATGTGCGCGCCGACCTGGCCAACACCGCCACCATTGCCGGCGTGATGCAGCAGGCCCTGGCCTGGGGCGGCCAGGTGGACATCCTGGTCAACAACGCCGGCATCATCCGGCGCGACGATGCGCTGCGCTTTTCCGAGAAGGACTGGGACGACGTGATCGACCTGAACCTGAAATCGGTGTTCTTCTTCGCCCAGGCCGCGGCGCGCCAGTTCGTGGCGCAAAAGAGCGGCGGCAAGATCATCAACGTGGCCTCGATGCTGTCGTTCCAGGGCGGCGTGCGGGTGCCCAGCTACACTGCCAGCAAGAGCGGCGTGATGGGCATCACCCGCCTGATGGCCAATGAGTGGGCGCAGCACCGCGTCAACGTCAACGCCATCGCGCCGGGCTACATGGCCACCAACAACACCGCGCCGCTGCGCGCCGATGCCGACCGCAGCGCGGCCATCCTGGACCGCATCCCCGCCGGCCGCTGGGGCACGCCCGAGGATCTGGCCGGCCCGGTGGTGTTCCTGGCCTCGTCGGCGTCGGACTACGTCAACGGCTACACCATCGCTGTCGACGGCGGCTGGTTGGCCCGATGACCCCCCCCCGAAGCGCCTTCGGCGCCTCCCCCCCAGGGGGGCGCCGCCAGCGGCCCGGCGAAGCCGGCTCCGCGGCTGCCGCTGGGTGGCGCCCGGTTCAGGCTGCGGGGGTGCCGCCTGCTGGCGTGAACCTGCCCCGAAGCGCCTTCGGCGTCGTCGATCCAGGGCCGGGTGCCGCATGACCTGGCCTGCGCAGCGCTGGGGCTTTGTGCTGCTGCCCGGCTTCGGCCTGGGTGCGCTGGCCGGGGCCACCGATGTGCTGCAGGCCGCCAATGCCCTGCTGGCCGAGGCCGGCGAGGCGCCGCGCGGCGCCCCCGCCTACACCCCGGTGCTGCTGGGCGGCGAGGTGGTGCCCGATGCGCTGAGCGGCGAATGCTGCGTGGCCAGCAGCGCGGGCGCCCAGATGCTGGCGCGGCCGCTGGCCGAGGCCGGCGCGCTGGATGCGCTGTTCGTGGTGGCCGATCGGCCGTTCAGCGCCAGCCCCGGCGGCGCGCCGGGCGCCGCCCGCGCCGAGCTGCTGGCCCTGCTGCTGCAATCGGCCGCGGCCGGGCGGCTGCTGGGCGGCATCGGCACCGGCGCGGCCTGGTTGGCCGAGGCCGGCCTGCTGCGCGGCCACCGCGCCACCGTGCACTGGCCGCACATCGGCCCGCTGGCCGCGCGCCACCCCGAGGTGCTGGTGTCGCAGCGCGTGTGGGAGATCGACCGCGGCCGCCTCACCTGCGCCGGCCACCAGGCCAGCCGCGACCTGCTGATCGGCTGGCTGGGCCAGCGCCACGGCGAACGCCTGGCGCAGGAGCTGGCAGCGCAGTTCGGCCTGGCCCATGTGCCGGCGGCCGACGAGCGCCAGCGCGTGCCGCTGGGCGCGCGCCTGGCGGCCCAGCAGGGCGGCGGATCGGCCAAGCTGGCCGAGGCCGTGGCGCTGATGGAGGCCAACCTGGCCGAGCCCCTGCCCACCGAGGAGATCGCCCGGCTGGTGGGCGTGTCGCGCCGCCAGCTCGAGCGCCTGTTCCGCCAGCACCTGGATGCGCTGCCTTCGCGCTGGTACCTGGGCCTGCGCCTGGCGCTGGCCCAGCGCCTGCTGCGCCAGACCAGCCAGTCGGTGC
Organism: uncultured Bordetella sp.; assembly: GCA_964409495.1. GTDB lineage: Bacteria > Pseudomonadota > Gammaproteobacteria > Burkholderiales > Burkholderiaceae_C > Pseudaquabacterium. The sequence goes on along the minus strand of CAYPDO010000004.1, from coordinate 3,216 downwards.
TGCAGATCGCGCTGGGCTGCGGCTTTGCCTCGGGCCCGCACTTCAGCAACGCCTACCGCGCCTGCTACGGCCGCACGCCGCGCGACGAGCGCAGCCCGCGCGCGGTGGCGTGGCGTGAGGCCGGCGCCATCGCCTCGGGCGCTGAGCCGGCATGCAAACCGTCCGGCGGCGTGGCGGCCACTGGCGAGTGGCTGACATGACCTGGCTGCTGCGCGCCGCGCGGCCCGACGACCTGGACGCGCTGATGGCCCTGGCCCAGGCGCGCGCCATCGGCATCAGCTCGCTGCCGGCCGAGCGCGCGGCGCTGGCCGAGCAGATCGCGCAATCGCAGGCCGCCTTCACCAGCGACGACGACGCCAGCGGCGAGGAGCGCTACCTGTTCGTGCTGCAGGACCGGCACAGCGGCCGCCTGGTGGGCACCGCCGGCATTGCCGCGGCGGCCGGCTTCAACGACCGCTTCTACAGCTACCGCAATGAATTCATCGTGCAGGCCGCGCCGGCCCTGGGCGCGCGCAAGCGCATCCACACCCTGCACCTGTGCCACGACCTCACCGGCGTCACGCTGCTCACCGGCTTCCACATCGATGCCGGCCTGGCCGGCACGCTGGCGCCGCAGCTGCTGTCGCGCGGGCGCCTGGCCTTCATCGCGGGCCAGGCCGAGCGCTTTTCCGACCGCATCGCCGCCGAGAACCCCGGCCTGGCCGACGACACCGGCCGCTGCCCGTTCTGGGACGCCGTCGGTCGGCGCTTCTTCGGCATGGGCTACCCCGAGGCCGAGCGCCTGACCGGCGGCTTCAGCCCCAAGGGCTGGATCGCCGAGCTGATGCCGCAGGGCCCGGTCTACGTGCCGCTGCTGCCCGAGGAGGCGCAGTGGAGCCTGGGCCAGCTGCACCCGGTGGGCGAGCTGCCCTTCGGCATGCTGCTCGACGAGGGCCTGGACGGCGAGACCTACCTGAACCTGTTCGACGGCGGCCCCACCGCCGAGGGCCGCGTGGCCACGCTGAAGACCGTGCGCCGGCGCCGCGCGGTGCCCGCCGCGCCCGCGCCCGAGGTGCCGCCCGTCAGCCCGGCGGCCGGTGAGGGCTTGCCGCGCGGCGGGGCCGATGACCGCGCCTGGTGCCTGGTCGACAACGGCCGGCGCGACGGCTTTGCCGCGCTGCTGCTGCCGGCGCCCGCCGCCGGCATGCCGCTGTGCCTGGGCGCGGCCGACATCGGCACGCTCAACTGGCAGCCCGGCCAGACGCTGTGGGCCGCGCTGCTGGATCCACTGCACCCGCCAGCGGCGGTGGACACATGAGCACCGGCTTCACGCTGCGCCCGGTCACGGCGACCGACCTGCCCGCGCTGCGGCCCTGGCTGCGCCCCGGCGCCGCGCGCACGCTGCCGCTGGCCGAGCCCGGCGCCGCGCCCGGCGAGCCCGCCGAGCACTGGCTGCTGGTGTCGGCGCAGGGCGCGCCGCGCGCCTGCCTTCGCCTGCGCCGCGCCATCGGCCTGGGCCTGCCCAGACCCTGGTACCACGTGGGCTGCGTGGTGCATGCGGCACCGGCGCTGCGGCTGCAGCACCGCCAGCGCACGCTGCTGCTGGGCAACGACCACACCGGCGCCAGCGAGCTGGCCGATCTGGCCTGGCAGCGCAGCGGCCGCAGCCTGGCCGAGCAGGCCGCCGCGCTGCGGGCCCTGGTGCAGGGCGCCATCGGCCGCATCGCCGCCCATCGCGCAAGTTACGCGTCCACGCTCATCGTCGAGCTGCCGGGGCAGCGCGACGTACAGCGCCGCTCACCCTTCTGGCAGGGCCTGGGCCGGCACTTCTACGCTGAAGACCCCGAGGCCGCCGCCGAGCGCTTCGGCCCCGACTGGCGCTGCCATGTGGCCGCCCTGCTGCCGCGCCAGCCGGTGTATGCCGCCTTCCTGAGCGACGCCGCCCAGGCCGCCATCGCCCAGGTGGACAGCGACAGCCGCCTGCTGCTGGACACGCTGTGGCACGCCGGCCTGCGCTACGGCCACCACATCACGGTGGACGACGGCGGTCCGGTGTTCGAGGCCGAGATCGATGCGCTGCTGGGCGGCGACGGCGGCAAGGCCGTGGGCCGACCCTAGGAGGCTGTCCGGTGCTCGGCCAGCACCGCCGCCAGGCGCGCATGCGCCTCCAGCGCCAGCAGCCGGGCATGGAAGGCCGGCCGTTCGGCCTTCAGGTGCGCGCGCGTGCCGGACCACTGCGACACCACCACCGCCAGGAAGGCCAGCGCGCCGGGCTGTTCCGGCGCCAGCACCGCCGGCTGCGCGGCGGCGCTGTCGGCAAACACCGTCCAGGCCTGGTGCAGATTGGCCCGTGCGGCCTGGCGCACCGCGGCGCGGGCGGTGTCGGCGGTGTCGGTGGTCCAGCGCTCGGGGTAGTCGCTCACCGACACGGCGCTGTAGCAGTTGGCGGCGATGAACACCAGGCCGCGCAGGGCCTGGGCGCGCGCGCCGGCCTCGGCTGGCAGCAGCCCGGCCTCGGGATGCGCCAGGCCCAGGTGGATCAGGATGGCCGCGCTTTCGGTCAGCACGCTGCCGTCGGCCAGCACCAGGGCCGGGATCTGGCCCAGCGGGTTCAGCGCGCGCAGCGCCGCCTGCTCGGAATCGGCCTCCCAGCTGGCAGCGCGCACGCTGGCGTAAGGCAGCGCGGCGGCGCGCAAGGCCATCTCGATGGCGGCCGAGCCGCTGCCGCGTGCGCCGTACAGGGTGAAACGCATGGTGGGTTCCGGTGTGGCTGGCCAAGGCCGCATTCTTGCGCCGCCCAGGCGACAGCCGCGACCCCCAAGCCCGTACACACTGCGGGCCCGGCCGCCTGCGGCTACCGTGCACAGCCTGCATCCGCAGCCGACGCCCCACCGCCCTGGAGACCCGCGCATGAGCGATTCCGACTACACCCCGCCTGCCGTCTGGACCTGGAACAAGGCCAGCGGCGGGCGTTTTGCCAGCATCAACCGGCCCATCGCCGGGCCCACGCACGAGCGCGAGCTGCCGGTCGGCCGGCATCCGCTGCAGCTGTACTCGCTGGGCACGCCCAACGGCCAGAAGGTGACCATCCTGCTGGAGGAACTGCTGGCGCTGGGCCATGCCGGCGCCGAGTACGACGCCTGGCTGATCCGCATCGACCAGGGCGACCAGTTCGGCAGCGGCTTCGTGGCCGCCAACCCGAACAGCAAGATCCCGGCCCTGGTCGACCGCAGCGGG